>JAWWPM010000356.1:0-8162 GCA_033854915.1 Nocardioidaceae bacterium | reverse complement strand
CCAGCCGCAGGTCGCGCAGTCCCAGCTGTCCGAACGCGCCCGCGGCGACGGCGCCTGCCTCGCCCTCGACGCCGCCCTCCAGCGCGGTGAGGAAGCCGTCGTCACGGGTGTCGACCCGCTCCAACAGGTCGTAGCGGGCCCGGGCCCGCCACCGCCCCTGCTCGCGACCGAAGGCGGTCACGTGGGTGCCGGTCAGGGTCAGCCCGAGCTCGGTGACCGGGGCTTCGGCCCGGCCCGCACGCCGGCTGCGGTGGTCGGTCGTGCGGCCGGTCGCGTCGGTCACCGTCAGCGCGTACCCTCCGTCGTCGTACTCCAGGGCGAGCCGGACCCCGCCCGAGGCGAACGCCAGGGTCGCGCGCCTGCCGACGTCGGCGGCCGTGATGGCGGCGTACGGCGCCGGCTGGGGCAGCGCGAACCGGTCAGTGCCCGGCTCGGTGCGGGTCGCCGGTGAGACCAGGTCGACGGGCCGGCGGCGCGCGACGATCTCGAACGGCGGGAGCACCGCGTCAGTCTGTCAGCGCAGGTGGCCGACGTACTGAGAGGCCGTCCGCAGGTCGCGCATCCGGCTCTCCCAGGTGACGCCGACGAGCGTCAGCAGGGTCCCCGACAGTCCGATCAGCAGCCACGGCGGCACGGTCGCGGCGTACGGTGCGAGCTCGCGGATCACCAGCAGGGTGCCGACCAGCGCGCCCACGACCAGCGGAGCGCTGAGCCGGAGTCGGACGCCGGACAGCACCAGTCCCAGGCAGGCGATGCCGAGCAGCAGTGCCCGCACTGAGACGGGCTCGTCCAGCGTCTGGAGCAGGGACGGCACGGTGGCGAGGGCCAGGCCGGGAGCCAGCGTGGTGAGCGTGGCGGAGGCCTCGTCGCGTCGCAGGCGCCAGGCGCCGACGGCGCACAGGACCAGGGCCGACGGCAGCGTGTAGGCCTCGGGCGCGTGCACGCCGAGCTGGACGAGCCGGACCCAGGTCGCGGCGGCGAGCAGCAGCCCGCCCGGCCAGGCCAGCTCGCGTCGCGTGGTGTTGATCAGCGACGAGGCGGTGACCAGGACGCCGGCCACGGTCAAGTGCACGGCCAGGGCCAGCTGCGCGTCGCCGGCGTCGGCGATCGCGGCGGCCGAGACGAGCGTGGCCACCACGGCCGAGGACACCTCGAGCACCGGCTCGGGCCGCCAGATCGCCAGCGCACCCAGCACCAGGAGCACCGGGATCGCCCGGTCGTACGCCGGGACACCGGCCGCGTTGCCAGCGGCCCAGACCAGGCCTCCGAAGGCCGATGCGAAGGCGCCGGAGGCGATCTCGCCGGTGAGGTCGGGGTGGGTCATGAGCAGGACGGCGGCGGCGACGGCCACGACCAGCACCAGTGCGGTCAGCAGGTCGTTGGGGAGCGCCCCGGCCACCGCGAGCGCGAGCAGCACGGCGCCGACCACGCGCAGGGCGTCGGCGCGGTGGCCGGAAAGCAGCTCGGCCCAGGCGATCGCCGCCGCACCGAGGAGCGTGAGGAGGCCGACCACGGCGGCGAGCGGCACGTCGTACAACGGGAGGGTGGCGAGGGCGCCGGCGACCACGGCTGCGGTGACCGCCGAGATCCAGATCGTGCGTCCGACCGGTCGGACCAGGCTCGTGAGCGCGCAGGCTGCGGCCGCCACCACGACGAGCGAAGGCACGAGCAGCCAGGCCTCCAGCCAGGGCGTCGTCGCGGTGACGTGGACCCCGAGAGACGCGGTGAACGGTTCGCCCACGCCACCCACGGCCCGTCCCGCAACGGCGACCAGCTCGGCGACCGCCACCAGCGGCATCACCAGCGTGCCGGCCAGAGGCAGCGCGGCGCCGGCCCGGAGGCGTTCCGGGGCCAGGGCCGTGGCCGCCGCCCAGGCCGCGGCCAGCGGCAGCATGGCAGCAGCCGCCGAGGTCGCGGAGTTGTCGACGGCCGCCAGCGCAGCGACGTAGCTGCCCAGCAGACCGGCCACCGCGCCGAAGGCAAGCGACCCGGTGCGAGCCAGACCGACGGTCGGGCCGACCGCCGCGGACAGCACCGTCGCGACCACCAGCGGCCAGATCGCGGCGTGGACCCACAGGTGCGCCACGGTCTGTTCCTCGGCCGCCAGACCGAAGCCGAACGCCACGGCGTACAGCCAGGCCAGGCTGCCGACCGCGAGCGACGTGAGCTTCAGTGGAGTGCTCGGGACGACGGTGCCCACCCGGCCGAGGGCGAGCAGCACGACGACGGTGACCAGCAGGGCCGTGGGGGTGTCGGTGTCCCACTGGGCGCCGATGCCGGCGATGAGCACGGACAGCGGCACGAGCAGGGCCGGCGCCACGAGCGGGCGGGAGGCGGAGGCCAGGAGCAGGGCGAGCCCACCGGCGGCCACGGTCGAGCCGGTGAGCAGCACCAGGTGGGCATCGCTGAGCGGTCCGAGCCAGCCCGCGTGACGGACCCCCACGACGTCGAGCGCCACCAGGCCGAGGCCGACCACGGACAACGCCTCGGCGGCCATCCGCAGCCCGCGCCGGAACAGCGCGCCAGTCAGGCCGAGGGCGGTGGCCGTGAGGGCGACGAGCACCAGCGTCCGGCCGCCGACCCCGAGCCAGCTCCAGGCGACCGCGAGGAAGGTGACGGCCGCGACCAGCAGGCAGAGCGCGCCGAGGCTGAGCAGGATCTGCGGGACCGTGGCACCACGCAGGCGCGGTGCGTGGAGGTCCCCCGGGGTGCGCGGCGCGGGGTACGGCGCGACGCCTGACAGCGGAGAGGTCCCGACGGTTCCCGGGGTCGGGCCGGCGCCGGCCAGCGCCGGCGCCCTCTGCAGGCGCAGCTGGCCGAGGATCCGGTCCGCCCGCTGCAGGGTGACGTACAGGTCGGCCGCGATGTGCCCGGCCAGGGGCAGCCCGCAGGCGGGGCAGGTCCCAGGGGACTGCGGGAGTGCGGCATGGCAGTCAGGGCAGCGGGTCGGGTCGGCGTACGTCCTCATGAGCGAAGTACCTCACGGCGACCGTGCGGCCAGACAGGGCCGGAGGGCTCAACCGGCCTGAGTAGGGGTACTCAGTTCAGCGCCATCCGGGGCTCGCCGTTGAGCAGGCCGGTGCCGGACGTCGTACACGTGCCGCTGCGGGGTGTGCCGGCGTTCCAGGCCTGGCGCAGGCAGCTGCGCACGGCGAGCTCGCCCCAGTAGTTCGGGTGCAACGACTCCTGGATGTAGTAGTCGGAGGTAGCCGTGGAGACGGTGCGGATCTGGTCGATCCACTCGCTCTTGTCGACCGCGCCGGTGGCCCGCCAGCTGCTGTAGCTGGCCTCCACGAGGTTGTCGGTGTTCTCGCAGAGGCGGTGGCCGTTGAAGGCGCTCGCCAGGTTGAGGGTCCGCACGTTGGACAGCCCGGAGTCGGTGGCCGCCCCGAAGACGGCGTTGTCGATCGTCGGCAGTGCGGTGCCGTTGGCCCAGGTGGCGTCGTTGTTCCAGAAGCCGCAGCCGCCGGTGCTCTGGCGGGTGAAACCGGACTCGGAGTAGCGGATGCCCGAGCCGTTGGGGATCGGCGACTCGTAGTTCTGCACCATCAGCGTCCACGCGTTGTCGGCGTAGCCCGCGTTCCGCATCGCGGTGCGGATGTTCTGGTACGCCGTCGCGATCCGCGCGCGGACGGCCGCGACGTTGGCGGCGGTGAAGTTCGAGGTCACCGAGCTGTCGTCGTTGCAGTAGTTCTTCCACCAGGTCGGTGAGGTCAGGAAGTCGGTGACGCACGACTGCACGATGGAGGCGAAGTTGAAGTCGTTGCCGCCGATCGAGACCGCGACCATCTTCACGTTGTGGGTCGCGGCGAAGCCCTGCAGCATCAGCGCCTGGCCCTGGTTGCCGCTGCTGTTGTAGAAGTCCAGGCCCGGCTTGAAGTTCCCGCTGCTGTCGGTGAACGTCGACGTCCTGGCCCCGGAGCAGGCGAGGTTGAGGCTGTTGACGCCGCCGCCGATGTAGACCTCGGCCGCCTTGCTGCGGTGGCAGCGCGGGATCTGCTCGCCGGTGTTGGTCGCGTTGTCGTAGTACGCCGTCGAACCGAGCGCGTCGACGTACGACTCCGACGCGTTGGAGTTGCCCGCCCAGCGGCCGGCCTCGCCGGAGATGTAGGAGTCGCCCACCGACACCACCCACGGCGTACCGACGCCGGGGCCGTCGGCATGGGCGGGTGCACCGACGGTGAGCACGGACAGCCCGGCGGTGACCAGGCTGAGGACGCCGAGGGCGAGGACGCGGGGACGGGAGGTACGCACATGGACTCCAGGAGGCGCGGTGTGACGTGGACCACGACGAGGTGGTGAGCGCACAGTAGCGACGGTGGAGACCCGGCGTAAGGCTCAGGTTTGTGCAGCGCACAATGCTGCAGACGACGGTGAGGGACGTCGTGCGACGTGGGGTGGCCAGGGGCGGGGTCGAACCGCCGACCTTCCGATTTTCAGTCGGACGCTCGTACCAACTGAGCTACCTGGCCGGGTGCACCCCGCTGGGCGAAGCGCGTGCAAACAGTACCGGAGCCGAGGTCCACTCCCGAAACCCGGGCGGAGGACCGCGACCGCGTCGAGGACTACGGTGTCGGCATGGCCGAGGACGGAGACATCAGACACCACATCACCGAGCTGGTCGAGACCGAGCGGACGTTGCGTGCACAGCTGTCGGCGGGCGAGATCACGGCCGGTGAGGAGCACGAGCGGCTCCGCCGGGTCGAGACCGAGCTGGACCAGTGCTGGGACCTGCTGCGCCAGCGCGACGCCCTGCGTTCGGCCGGTGGCGACCCCTCGCAGGCCGCCGCCCGCTCCGAGGGCACCGTGGAGAACTACCTCGGCTGAGTCCACGACTCCGTCAGGAGTCGATGGCGGGCGCCGGCTCGCCGTATGCTGACCGTCGCTCAGACCTGAGCAGGCCCCCATCGTCTAGCGGCCTAGGACGTCGCCCTTTCACGGCGGTAGCACGGGTTCGAATCCCGTTGGGGGTACCAGCAGACGCATCGCGTGCACGGGCGTCGGGATCGACCGCAGACCGGTGAGTGCTACCTGGTGCCGAATCCCGGGTTGCCGCCCGGGGTGTTGCCACACGCCGTGTCGAACCTCGCCGTCATCGCGCCGGCGTCCAGGTGCCGTCCGGCCCGGGCGGCTGTCGCAAGCTGCGCGGCCTCCTCGATCGGGGCAGCATCGTCGCCGAAGGCCTGGCCGTCGATCGCGGTGAGTCGAGCCGACGCGTTGCGCAGCCAGGTGATGTCACCGTCGTCGAGCAGGTGGTGGCGCTCCTCCGACAAGGTGCGCATCTGGCTGACGTAGGGCTGGGCCAGCGAGCACGGCGAGCCGCCCGGGTCATGTCGACCCTGGATCACCGCTACCGCCAGGGCCACGACCAGCACGCCGCCGACACCCAGCATCCAGGCGCCCTGGCCCAGATCGGTGAACCAGTCCCACCCCCCGCCGATCCGGGTGCCGACATCGCGACGTGCGCGGCTGCTCCATGGCTCGGCCTCGTTCACCGACGCAGTGTGTCATCTGCGCGTGCGGCGCGGACCTCGAATCGTGGTGACTCAGGGTCGTGGCTGGTCGGGCTCTCGATTGTGAGACGCTCGCCGCGATGGGTTAGAGTCGCACCGCTCATCGAGCACATCAGGCCCCGTAGCGCAGTTGGTTAGCGCGCCGCCCTGTCACGGCGGAGGCCGCGGGTTCGAGTCCCGTCGGGGTCGCTCCAGAACAGCCGGTTCGGACACTGTCCGGACCGGCTGTCGTGTCATCCGTGCGGCCCCGCCTCGGCCCGGCGTCGTACGGCTCCCAGCAGGCGCCTCATGCCCCGGGCGTGGCCACTGGAGCCGACCACGAGGGTGCGGTAGGCCCGGCCGCGCAGCCCCGGGAACACAGCGTCCGTCTCGGCGCGCAGGACGGTGCCGCCGCCGGCGCCCGGCTCGAGGCGCACGACCAGCGCGTACGTCGAGAAGTGGTGGCGGCCCTCGAGCACCAACGCAGTGCCGGGCTCCGCGATCGTCACCCGGAAGCCGGGCAAGGTCGAGCCCACGGTGAGCGGCCGGGGTCCGGTCGCCGCCGGTGGCCGGCACCGCACGGCTCGTGCGTAGGCAGCGGCGGCCGGTCGGCCGAACGCGTGGTCCAGCGTGTCGAGCAGGGCGCGCCAGACCTCGTCCGGGCCGGTCGTGACCAGGGTGCTGTGCTCGTCGACGTACGGCGGCCCGGTCGCGGTCATCGGGGCCGCCCCGCGTCGTACGCAGCGGCTAGGGTCGCGGCATGGAGCTCGACCGGGCCGACTTCGAGGCGCTGGTCGAGCAGGCCCTCGACGAGATCCCCGACGAGATCGCGGGCCACGTGCACAACCTGGTGGTGCTGGTCGAGGACGAGCCTCCCGCCGACGAGCCGGACCTGCTCGGTCTGTACGACGGGGTGGCGCTCACCGAGCGCGGCGCCGACCACGGCGGGCTGCCGGACCGGATCACGATCTTCCGCGGACCACTGCTGGAGATGTGCGCGACGCAGGAGGAGCTGGTGCGCGAGATCCGGATCACGGTGGTGCACGAGATCGCCCACCACTTCGGGATCGACGACGAGCGGCTGCACGACCTGGGCTACGGGTGAGCTCGCGACAGGCCGGACGCGCCGTTGTGCCACGCCAGGGGTGACTCCCCGCGGAGCTGGCGCACGAACTCGCCGAACAGCCAGGCCTGGAAGGTGACCTGCTCGTCGGTGCGCGTCAGCGTCAACAGGCGTTCGTTGCGGCAGAACGCGTCGGCGAGGTCGAGCAGCTCGATCAGGCGCGCGAACCGGGGGCCGGAGTCGGTCGGCGCGCTGACGGTGAGGTCGACGTGCTCGTGACCCGTGGCCACGGACTGGTGCAGGTCGGAGACGTCGAACTCGCTTCGGAAGTCGCCGGCCACGCTGTTGAAGAACGCCGACAGGTCTCCGGCCACGGGGTAGGTGTCCTGGTGGGCGACCGCCAGCAGCCTCAGCTCGCGGCGTAGCTCGGCCCCACGGATGAGGGCGTTGAGCATCAACCGCACCGGCACGTGGCTGAGCCGCACGGACATGCGTTCCTCATCGGAGGCGGGGTCCTCCTCGTCGTCGTCCCAGCCCAGCAGCACCCCGGGGACGCCTTCGTCACCGAAGCTCGGCGCGGGCACGAACCAGACGAGCTTGCCGTCGGCCTCGCGCTCGGCGCCCCACGCCTCACTCGCCCGCGCGACGATGGACAGGCCGCGACCGTAGGTCGTGAGGTCGTCGGCGCCTGGGTCGTGGTCGGGGTCGGGGAGTGCGGGAGGGTCCTCGGAGCGATCTCGCACCTCCACCCGGGGATGGTCGGCGGTCCCGCGCAAGCGCACGGTCATCGGCGGGCGACCGTGCAGGATCGCGTTGGTGACCACCTCGGACAGGGCCAGCTCGGCGTTGTCGCTGAGGTCCGGCCGCTTGATCTCCGCGCATACGCCGACCACCCAGCGACGTGCCTGCACGGCGCCCCGGGGTCCGGGTGCGAGCGGCTCGGCGGGCCGGTTCAGCGGCACTGGCCCTCCACGGCGGATCGGGCGCGCCGACCGCGCCAGTCCTCGCTCGAATACCCGCTCCCAGAGTGTTGAAACCTCAAAAGCCTCACCAGTTCTCTCGCGCCACGCAATGTGAGCGACGAGACGACGATTCCGATTGTGAGGGGGGAGTCACTCAGGAGCATGGTGGAGACATGGCAGATGTGGCAAGCAGGAATCGGCACCAGGTCGTCGTGATCGGCTCTGGTTTCGGTGGGCTCTTCGGCACGAAGGCGCTCAAGCGCGCCGATGTCGACGTCACGATGATCGCGCAGACGAGCCACCACCTGTTCCAGCCACTGCTCTACCAGGTGGCCACCGGCATCCTCAGCGAGGGCGAGATCGCGCCTTCCACCCGTGAGGTGCTGGCCGGCCAGCAAAACGCCCGCGTGCTCCTGGGTGAGGTCACAGGCATCGACCTCGACGCGCGGACCGTGACCTCCCAGGTGCTGGGTCGCGAGACGGTCACGCCGTACGACTCGTTGATCGTGGCGGCCGGGGCGGGCCAGTCCTACTTCGGCAACGACCAGTTCGCGGAGTTCGCCCCGGGGATGAAGAGCATCGACGACGCCCTGGAGCTGCGGGGCCGGATCTTCGGCGCCTTCGAGATGGCCGAGCTCGGCGCCT
>JAWWPM010000355.1:0-3833 GCA_033854915.1 Nocardioidaceae bacterium | reverse complement strand
TCACTTGTCAGGTGTTGCAACCCCTGACAAGTGATGGGAGTCGCCCCACGGTGTGACGCGTGGGGTTGGTGAGATCGGCTTCCCGTGGCGGTCGGCTGCGGTTGCGACTACGCCAGAGAGGCGAGCCACGCCTCGTGCAGGTCGGAGAAGCGACCGTCGGCGGCCTCGATCAGGCCGGCCGGGGTGCCGTCCTCGATGATCCGGCCGTGCTCGAGCACCAGCACCCGGTCGGCGATCTCCACGGTGGAGAGCCGGTGGGCGATGATCATCGCCGTACGCCCGGACAGGATCGTGCGCAGGGCCCGCTGGACGAGGCGCTCGGAGGGTACGTCGAGTGACGAGGTCGCCTCGTCGAGGATCAGCACCGCAGGATCGGCCAGGAAGGCCCGCGAGAAGGCGACCAGCTGGCGCTGGCCGGCGCTGAGCAGGCCACCGCGGTTGGAGACCTGGGTCTCGTAGCCCTCGGGCAGGGTCGCGATGAAGCCGTGCGCGCCGATCGCGCGGGTCGCCTCCTCGACGTCGTCCATCGTGGCGCCGGGGCGGCCGAAGCGGATGTTGTCGGCGATGGAGCCGGAGAAGAGGTAGTTCTCCTGGGTCACCATCACCACGGCGCGGTGCAGGTCGACCGACCCGAGCGAGCGCAGGTCGACGCCGTCCATGGTGACCGCGCCCGCGACCGGGTCGTAGAAGCGGGTGGCCAGCTTGGCGATCGTGGTCTTGCCGGCGCCGGTGGTGCCGACCAGGGCGACCGTCTGACCGGACGGGATGGTCAGGTCGAGGTCGGGCAGCACGGGCACGCCGTCGACGTACTCGAAGCGGACGTGGTCGAAGCGCAGGTCGCCGCGGGCGTCGGTGAGCACGACCGGGTCGGTCGGCTCGGGGACGCCGGGCTCCTCCTCGAGGACGCCGGAGATCTTCTCCAGCGCCGCGTTGGCCGACTGGAAGGTGTTGTAGAACTGCGAGATGTCCATCATCGGCTCGAAGAACTGCCGCAGGTAGAGCAGGAACGCCGCCAGCACGCCGACCGTGACCTGGCCGTCGTAGGCGAGGTAGCCGCCGTAGAGCAGGACGACCGCGATGGTGACGTTGCCGATCAGCCGGATCTCGGGCATGAACCACGCGACCAGCCGGAAGGCGACCAGGTTGGCCGCGCGGTACTGGTCGTTGACGTCGTCGAAGATCTCCTGGTTGCGCGGCTCGCGGCGGAAAGCCTGGACGGCGCGGATGCCGTTCATCGACTCCACGAAGTGCACGATCACCAGCGCGACCTTCTCGCGGGTCACGCGGTAGCTCTTGGCGGACTCCTTGCGGAACCAGTTGGTCGCCCAGGCCAGGAAGGGGCCGCAGAGCAGGGCGACCAGGCCGAGCTTCACGTCGAGGTAGAGCAGGAGTACGGCGGTGCCGACCAGGGTGAGCGCGGCGGTGATCAGCCCGTCGAAGCCGGTCTCGAGCATCTCGTAGATGGCGTCGACATCGGAGGTCTGCCGCGAGATGACCCGGCCCGACGTGTAGGAGTCGTGGAACGCCGGGCTGAGCCGCTGGAACTGCCGGAAGATCCGCTGCCGGATCTCGAACAGGATGTCCTGGCCGATCTGTCCGGAGCGGACCAGGAAGATGTTGCGCGAGATCGCCTGCGTGATCGTCGCGAGCAGCACGATGCCGACGATGATGAACAGCGGCCGCAGGTTGTTGTGCTGCTGGATCGGCGGGATGCCCTGGTCGATGCCCTTCGCGACCAGCAGCGGGATCGAGAGGCGCGCGGCGTTCTCGACGAGCACCGCGATCGTCAGCAGCTTCACGGCGCGGCGGTAGGGGCGCAGGAGGTCGCGCAGCAGGCGGCGTGAGCGGCCGGCCAGCTTCGCGGTGGTCTCGTCGGTCAGGTCGTCGCGGCCGTCGGCGGCGACGCCGCGCCACTTCTGGCCCTCCGGGGGCTGGACCTCGTGGTCTCGACTCCGCTCGGCCACCGGTGACTCGGTCGTCATGAGACGGCCCCCTCGAGCTCCTCGGCGTCGGCGGCGAGCAGCTCGCGGTAGGCCGGGACGGTGGCCAACAGGTCGCGGTGGTCGCCGACGTGGGTGATGGTGCCGTCCTGGAGCAGGGCGACCCGGTCGGCGAGCAGCACGGTGGAGGCCCGGTGGGCGACGACCAGGCCGGTGGTCGCACCGAGCACCCGCCGCAGGGCGTCCTCGACGAGCTTCTCGGTGTGGATGTCGAGGGCGGAGAGGGTGTCGTCGAGGACCAGCACCTTCGGCTGCGCGAGTACGGCGCGGGCCAGGGCCAGGCGCTGGCGCTGACCGCCGGAGAGCGACATGCCCTGCTCGCCGATGCGGGTCTCGAGCCCCCAGGGCAGGTCGTGGACGAAGCCGGCCTGGGCGATGTCGATCGCCTCGGTGATCTCCTCCTCGGTGGCGTCGGCCCGCCCGAGGGTGAGGTTTTCGCGGGCGCTCATCGAGAACAGTGTCGGCTCCTCGAAGGCGGTCGCCACCAGGGTGCGCAGCTCGCGGAGGGAGTAGTCGCGCACGTCGACGCCGTCGATGGTGACCGCGCCGCCGCTCACGTCGTACAGCCTCGGGACCAGTGCGGTCAGGGCGGTCTTGCCGGAGCCGGTGGCGCCGACCAGGGCGATGGTCTCGCCAGGAGCCAGGTCGAGGTTGACGTCACGGAGCACCGGGGTGTCGGAGCCCGGGAAGGTGAAGTCGACGTGCTCGAAGCGCAGGTGGCCGCGGGCGTCAGGGGCGGTGGCGTCACCGGAGACGATGTCGGGCTGCATGTCGTAGATCTCGAGCACCCGGGCTGCGGCGGTCATGGCCTCCTGGGCCATCGCCAGGATCACGCCGAGCGACGCGACCGGCCAGACCAGGGAGAGCATCAGGGTGATGAACGCGACCAGCTCACCGGGCGTGAGCGCCCCGCGACCGACCCCGATCGCGCCGAGCAGCAGCACCACGACGACGGCGAGGTTGGGGATCATCTCGAGGAAGGTCCAGAACTTCGCGGACAGGCGGACCTTGTCGACGCTGGTCTCGAGCAGGGTGCGGGCCGCGGCGTCGTACTGACCGGAGACGTGGTCGGTGCGCCCGAAGGACTTGATCACCCGGATGCCGACGGCGCCCTCCTCGGCCAGGGTGGCGAGGTCGCCCTGCTGGTCCTGGACGCGCCGCGAGACCACGACGTAGGCCTTCTCGAAGCGCATCGACAGCCACACGATCGGCGCGGAGGTGGCGGCGACGACGAGGCCGAGCGGCCAGTACATGTTGAGCAGCACCAGCGTGGTCACCACGACCTGGGTGATGTTGACCAGGAGGAAGAGCATCCCGAAGCCGAAGAACCGGCGGATCGCGGACAGATCGGTGGTGGCGCGCGAGAGCAGCTGACCCGACTGCCACTGGCTGTGGAAGCTCATCGGGAGCTCCTGCAGCCGGTCGTAGAGATCGCGGCGCATCTCGGTCTCGACCGCCAGGACGGCCTTGTTCTGGACCCAGCGGCGCCACCAGATCAGGAAGGCCTCGAGCACGCCGAGGCCCAGCACCAGCAGGCCGAGCGGGAGGATGCCGCCGGCCCGGTGGTCCTCGATCGGACCGTCGATCAGGGCCTTGATCACCAGCGGGATCGAGATCGCGACCACGACCCCGGACATCGAGGTGACCAGCATGATCACCAGGGTCGCGATGTGCGGTTTCAGGTACGCCCGAAGACGCCACAGCGAGTTCACGCTGGCGGGCGGGTGGCTGTGGGGATCGGCAGGCATCGTTGGCCGACTCTAGCCCGGGGCACCGACAGTTCACGAATTCTTTTGTATGGCGCCGCTACGCGTTCTGGGTCTTACACGTGGC
>JAWWPM010000354.1:0-8164 GCA_033854915.1 Nocardioidaceae bacterium | reverse complement strand
CTGCCGCAGCCCTGGCGCTTCTGCCACAGTGACCTCGTGGACGGGCTCCTCGGCGCCATCATCGGCCTGGCTGTGGCCGCCGTGCTGGCGATCATCAACTCCATGCTCAGCGACCGCCAGAAGGTCGCCGAGGGCGTGCGCGACCAGCGGATCCGCACCTATCCGGCCGCCTGGGAGCGCACCGGCGTGGTCTCGCGCTGGCCGCACACCGACGCGACCAGCGGCCACGCCTCGCGGCTGCACCTCGACCTCCGCAAGTGGTACTACTCCGGAGGCGGACTGTTCCTCTCCGAGGACGCCCGCGAGCGCTACGAGCACCTCCAGGTCGTGCTCGAGGCGATCATCGCCCAGGACCCCGCCCACCCCATCGAGGAGTACGACGACCTGGTCGAGGCGGCGCACTGGTTCCGCCTCGGCCTGGCCGAGGACCTGCGCGTCCGGCACCAGGGCCTGGTCGCGACCTGGCGGGCCAAGCGGGCCCGGCGGGCCGAGGGCGAGGACGCCATCGCCCGCGAGCAGCGGGTCGGGGCCCGCGTCTACGCCTCGCAGGGCGCCACCCGGCGCACGGTCCCCGAGCGCGGCCGCCGGGTGAAGCTCACCGACGACGACGAGCGTCTCCACCTGCCCCCACGCTCGCCGGAGACCTGAGCAGCCGGCGGTGAGTGAGGCGCGGTTCGGGACGAGGGATCGTGCCCGAGCCGCCCCCGCGTCCCCGGACGGGGGCCGTAAGCGGGATCACAGCGACGTCGATTGGATCGATCCAATAAATGAGTTCACACTGGAGGTACCACACAGGAGCATCCACTGAAGGGAACCGAGATGTCCCGCCTGATCGACGAACTGAACACCCTGCACGACGGCTTCGTCGAAGCCATCAACATCGCTGTCGCCGACAACGACCTCGACCGCGCCGACCGGCTCGCCGCCGAGTACGACGACGAGGCCATCCAGCTCATCGCGGCTCGCGAGGGCAAGACCGACCTACTGCCGATCCAGCGCCCCGTCCACGTCGACTCCGGTCTGCGCGCCCTGATCCACCGCCTGACCACGCACCGCGCCGCCTGACCCGCTCCGGGTCGGCGCGTGGGGTCAGATCAGCACGACCACCAGCAGCACCGCGACCACGACCAGGGCGGCCGTCATCGCCAGCCCGAGCCCGAACGACGGCAGCGGCTGATGCGTCCGCATCGCCCGCTCGACCCGTGCCCAGCGCACGAACGAGCCCACCCCGACCAGCGCGCCGAGCGCGATCAGTCCGACGGCCAGCGCCGCGCGCAGCCCATGGGGTCCCGACGTGTCGAGCGCGTGGAGCGCCACCCCACCGGCCACCATCGCCAGCGAGGTGCGGACCCACGCCAGGAAGGTGCGCTCGTTGGCAAGGCTGAAGCGGGGATCGGGCTCCTCGCCCGCGTCGTACACCCAACGCGGCTGCCGTGACGTCACGCCCCACATCGTGCCGCACACCGCGCTCACTACGCTCGCGACATGAGCGCCGAGTTCGACCGCGATGTCGCGGTGACCGCGACGGGCGACGGCACCTATGACGCCGATCTGCGCCCCGGCTGGGTCGTCGGCGGCGGTGTGAACGGCGGCTACCTGCTCGCCACCCTCGGTCGCGCCCTGGCGGAGTCGTCGAGGCACGCCGACCCTTTCACGATCAGTGCCTACTACCTCGCGGCCTCCAGACCGGGTCCGGCAACGGTCACCACCCGACTGCTGCGCGAGGGCGGGAGCACCTCGACGCTGGCCGCCGAGCTCGTGCAGGACGGCGTCACCCGGATCTCCGCGCTGGCGACGTACGGCGATCTCGACCGGCTCCCCGAGGACGTCGAGACCACCGCGACCGAGCCCGACCTCCCTCCGCTCGAGGACTGCTGGGGCCTGGACCTGGCGCCGCCGGAGTTCCGCACCGACGCGCCTGCGCTGCTGAGCCGCTTCGACCTCCGGTTCGACCCGGCGACCACCGGCTGGGCGGTCGGGCGGCCGAGCGGCCGCGGCCTGATCCAGGGCTGGTTCCGCCTCAACGACGAGCGCGAGCCCGACCCGCTCTGCCTGCTGCTTGCCGTCGACGCGATGCCGCCGGTCACCTTCGAGCTCGGCCGGATGGGCTGGGCGCCCACCCTCGAGCTCACCGTCCATGTCCGGGCCCGGCCGGCGCCGGGCTGGCTGCGGCTGCGGCACGAGACGCGCAACCTGGCCGGCGGCATGTTCGAGGAGGACTGCGAGGTCTGGGACTCCGCGGGCCGGCTCGTGGCCCAGAGCCGCCAGCTCGCACGGCAGCCGCGCTGACCGGCCGGGTTGGCCCGCGGCAGGCACCGGGCGGCGTAGTCTCACCCCGGTTCCGGCGCCGCCGGGAGTGGCGGCTCAGGGGGTCTGCGGTGTCGAGACGAGGCTCGTCGGTCATGATCGGCGCACTCGTCTGCGCCCTCGTGACCGTGCTGCCCGGAGCCCACCTCGCCGGCGCGACCGCGGCCGGCACGGGCGCCGTCGCCCGGCCGCCGAAGACCGTGACGGTGCCGGCGTACGTCGGTCCGCAGCGGCTCAAGGCGAGGCTGCCGGCCGGCGGGATGGTGGCCTACAACCTGCCCAAGCTGGCCGTCGGCGGAGTCCGGGTGATCGGCGACTGGGACGGCGACGGGGCAGCCACCACGGGCACCTTCACCGACGGGCGCTGGCAGCTCTGGAACCACCTCGTGCGGGTCGGTGGCGCGGCCGTGGACACCTCGTTCGGCCTGGTCGGCGACCTGCCGGTCACCGGCGACTGGAACGGTGACGGCCTGACCGACATCGGCGTGGTGCGCGGCAACGAGTGGCTGCTGACGTTGGCTCCGCTGCCGACCGACGGCGCGGTCGCGCCGGTCTGGCAGGACGTCACTTTCGGCACCCCGGGGGCCCGTCCGGTCACCGGCGACTGGAACGGCGACGGCTCCGACGGCATCGGCATGTTCGACAACGGCAGCTGGCTGCTGGCCGACTCGCCCACCGATCTGGCCAGCGCGGTCACGGTGTCGTACGGAAGCCCCGGCGACGCCCCGGTCACGGGCAACTGGGACGGCATCGGGGCCGACGGGATCGGGGTGGCCCGGGGCAGCGCGTGGTACCTCAGCAACTCCGCGACGGCGCCCGTGACCGCTGACCGACCGGTGCTGGGCCGCCGCGCGTCCGACCTGGCCACGGCCTGGTCGGTGCCCAACGCCGGGACCGACGCCACCTGCCCGACCGCACGCTCGGCACGGGTCGGCCGCGCCGCCTGGGTGGTGCCCAGCGCGGTGCTCGACCGGCCCTTCACCGTGCCCCCGGGCACCGAGCGCCAGGTCCGTGGGTCGCTCGAGGAGTCCGAGCGCTACCTGCTCGGGGCGCAGTACGCCGCGAAGTGGCGCGGGACCCGCTTCCGCGCCTACCTCCCCCTCCTCGGCCGGAGCCGGAGCGACGAGCTCGACGTCCGGCTGCCGGCGATGTCCGCATTCACCGTGGCGATCGGGTTGCGGACCGGTGCCGCCGACCCCGCCCGTACCGACGCCACCACCGTGGCGGCGACCCGCTACGTCGACCAGCTGGTCCGCTCGATCGCGTGCCAGCACCGTGCGGTCAGCCCCGACGGCTGGGGCGAGGGCTGGGAGACCGCACACTGGGCGATGCTCACCGGCGCCGCTGCCTGGCTGCTCTGGGACCAGCTCACCCCGCAGACCCGAGCCGACGTGACCGCGATGGTCGCCGACGAGGCCGACTTCCGGCTGAACCGTGCCGTGCCTTTCTGGGGCCTGCCCGACGGGACCATCGTCAGCCCCGGCGACACCAAGGCGGAGGAGTGCGCCTGGAGCGCCTCGCTGCTGTCGCTGGCGAGCTCGATGATGCCGTTGGCACCGCACGCCACCCTGTGGCGAGCGAAGGCGGCCGAGGTCGCGGTGGCGGCGTACTCCGTCCGGGGCGACGACACCTCCTCGACACCCGTGAACGGCGTCCCGCTGGCCCAGCGGCTCCAGGGTTTCAACGCCTACGACAACGGCACCGTGGAGAACCACCTCCGCATCCATCCCGACTACGCGAGCAGCATCCAGCTGCTCTGGCTGGCCGCCGACTTCGACCGGCTCGCCCGCAAGCGCGCCCCCGAGGCGCTCTTCCACAACGCGGGCCTGGTCTACTCGGCGTTCAGCACGGTGAGCTACCAGGTCGGTGCGGCCAGTCCGGCGGGCGGGACCTACGCGGCGCCCGGCGGCACCGTCTACGCCCCGGGCCACCGGACCATCTACTACCCACAAGGCGACGACTGGGGCCACTCGCGTCTCGCGCCGTTCGTCGCCCTGGACGCGCACGCGTTGACCTACGGCTCCTACCTCGGCGCGACCGGCCTGCCGGCCGCCACCGCCCTCGCCGAGCACGAGAGCGGGCAACGCCACCTGTGGCGCACCAGCGGCGCCCGGGACGGTCGCACCTACTCCGCGGACCCCGTCGTGGCCGCCCGGGAGGACGCCTACCAGGGCCGCGAGGAGTACGCCGCGCAGAACCTCGCCTCCGCCTGGCTGGCTCTCTACATCCGACACCTCGGCACGTGGGGGCTCGATTCCAGCACCCTGGGTGTGCCCGCCGCGACCGCGCCCGCTGTCCGCCAGCCCGCGTCGGCAGTCGGCGGCCCGTGACCCTGGTCGTCGGCGCCGCGGTCGTGCGCGACGGCCGCGTCCTCGCCGCACGCCGTACGACGCCTGCGGAGGCCGCCGGCCGGTGGGAGCTGCCGGGCGGCAAGGTCGAGCGCGGGGAGTCGCCCGAGAGTGCGCTGGTGCGAGAGCTCGGCGAGGAGCTGGGCTGCACCGTCGTCGTCGAGCGCTGGCTCGAGGGCGAGCAGCCGATCGGCGCCACCCACGTCCTGCGGGCGGCCGTCTGCCGGCTCGCCGACGATGAGCCCCGCCCCGGCTCCGACCACGACGAGCTGCGCTGGCTGCTGCCCGAGCAGCTCGACGAGGTCGACTGGCTCGAGCCCGACCGCCCGTTCCTGGCCCAGCTCGGGGGCCTGCTCGATGAGGGTCGGTGACGTCTCCTAGGCTCGAGATCATGAGCGACGCGCCCGCCCAACGACTGCTGCTGGTCCACGCCCACCCCGACGACGAGTCGATCGGGCAGGGCGCGACGATGGCGAAGTATGTCGCCGAGGGTCGCGGCGTGACGCTGGTGACCTGCACCGCCGGCGAGATGGGCGAGATCCTGGTTCCCGAGCTCGAGCACCTCGCCTACGACAAGGAAGGCGGCCTCGGCGAGCACCGCCGCGACGAGCTCGACGAGGCGATGAAGGTCCTCGGCGTCACCGACCACCGCTTCCTCGGGGGGTTCGGCCGCTTCCACGACTCGGGCATGGTCTGGTCGCCCGACGGGCTCGCCACGGTGGGTGACTTCGTGCCCGACAACGCCTTCTGGCATGCCGACCTCACCGCCGCGGCCGACCTGCTGGTCGAGGTGATCCGCGAGGTGCGGCCGCAGGTGCTGGTCACCTACGACCAGTTCGGCAACTACGGCCACCCCGACCACATCCAGGCCCACCGCGTCGCGACGTACGCCGCCGACCTCGCGGGCGTCGCGTCCTACCGCCTCGACCTCGGGGAGCCGTGGGAGATCGCCAAGATCTACTGGAGTGCCATCGCCGAGACCCGGATGCGTGAGCGCCTGCGCAACCTGCGGGCCGCCGGCAATACCGACGCCTTCGGGGGCATCGACCCGGAGGGGCCGCTGCCGATGGCCACCCCGGACCACCTGCTCTCGGCGGCGGTCGACGCCGGTGACCACGTCGAGCAGAAGATGGACGCGATGCGTGCGCACCGCACCCAGATCGAGGTGGACGGGCCGTTCTTCGCGCTGTCCAACAACCTCCAGGACCGGGTGTGGGGCGTGGAGTACTTCCGGATCGCCCGCGGGGTGCGCGGCGAGCTGGGCCCGGACGGCCTCGAGACCGACCTGTTCGCCGGTCTCTGAGACGGCGCGTACGCCGCGCGGGCCGGCCCGCGCGCCCTACCATGCTGGGCGTGGCGCGCTCGACCCGGCGAGACGGCCGGCCGGTCCGCGAGAGCGAGGGCGGTCGGGTCGTCCTGCTGCTGATCCTGGGACTGGCCATGCTGGCCGGCGGCCTCTACGTGGTCGCCTACCTCGGCGCGGGCGACAAGGTCCCGGTGGGCACCCGCATCGGCGGCGTCGAGGTGGGCGGGCACGACCCGGGCACCGCGGTCGACGTGCTGCGCCAGGGCCTGCAGGACCGCGCGCGTACGCCGTTCACGGTCACCATCGGCGACCGCACCCAGCAGGTGCGGCCCAAGGAGGCCGGGCTCTCCGTCGACTACGTCGCCTCCGTGCGGCAGGCGGGCGCGGGCCGGGGCTGGTCGCCGGAGCGGCTGTGGACCTACTACACCGCCGGCGAGGCGCTCGCACCCGTCGTCAACCTCGACCAGCTCACGCTTGCGTCGCTGCTCGAGCGCCTCGACGCGACCGAAGGCCGCACCCCGACCGACGCCCGGGTCAGGTTCGGCCACGACGCCTTCCAGGTCTCGCCGCCGCACGCCGGCCTGAGCATCGATCCCAAGGCCGCGGCCGGCGCCTTCTGGGGCGCGTTCCTCACCGACCAGCCCGACGTGGCGCTGCCGATGACGCCGACCCCGCCGACGATCGGCATCACCGCCGTCCATCGCTTCGTACGACGCTTCGCCAACCCCGCGATGTCCGGCCCGCTCCAGCTCCGGTTCGGGACGTCGAGCCTGCGGCTCCAGCCCTCGTCGTACTCCCACTTCCTCGGCTCGGTCACCGCCGGCGACCATCTGCGCCCGACGGTCCACGACGCGGGCCTGGCCCGGATGGTGCAGGCCCGGCTGCGCCGCAGCGGTCCGGTCGGCGCACCCGTCGACGCCACGATACGGATCGCGAACGGCCGGCCACGCGTCGTGCCGGGTCGACCCGGGGTGAGCTTCGCACCCGCAGACGTGGCGCACGCGCTGCTCCGGGCGATCGCGACACCGGGCCGGTCGGCCCGCGTGCCGGCCAGCCTGGCACCGGAGACGTTCACCCCGGCCGACGCCCGCAAGCTCCGGATCCGGCACCGGATCTCGACCTTCTCGGTGCACCTGCGGCGCGGCCGGTCTGCGGCCACCCTGGTGGCCGCCGCCGACCGGCTCGACAACACGGTGCTGCACCCCGGTGACTCCTTCTCGCTGCGAGACCGGCTCTCCGCCGCGGTGCCGGGCGGTGCCCCAGGCACCGCGCTGGCGACCGGGCTGTTCAACGCTGCCTGGCTCGGCGGCCTGCCGCTCGGGTCGCACGCCAATGTGCTGTCCTACCGCGGCGACTACCCGGTGGGACGCGATGCCTCAGTGGCGGACGGCCAGGACGTCGCCTTCACCGACGACACGTCGTACGGCGTGCTGGTCTCGGTGGTGGTCGGGCGGCCGAACCCGACCCACGGCGGCTCGCTCACGGTGTCGCTGTGGTCGACGGCCACGTGGGACGTCGCCTCGAGCCACACCGACCCGACCGACCTCGTGGCCGCGGGCCGCATCGTCCGACACGGTCGTGGCTGTCACGAGCGCAACGGCCACGACGGGTTCGACGTCGAGGTGAGCCGGACCTTCGCGCAGCCGGGCAGCGGCGTCGTGGACCACAGCGACTCCTACGCCGTGCACTACGTGCCGGTGTCCGCCGTGGTCTGCCGGCGCCACCACCACCACGACTGACCGGGGCTCAGCCCGCCGTTGCGTCCAGGATCTGGATCAGGTCGTGCGCCGCGAGCTCGACCTCTTTGTGCCGCCACTCGGTCGCGCGGTAGCGGCACGCGATCAGCGCGGTCCGGTGCACCCGCCGGAAGTCGCCGTACACGAACGCGCAGCGCGCCTTCGTGCCGTCGGCGGCTCCCTCGGTCAGCCCGAGGTGCCAGGCGGCGTAGTCGGTCCAGTCGTGCCGCCCGAGAAAGGTGTTCTGGTCCTCGGCGCCGGGCTGCACGTCACCCCAGTCGCTGTCGAGGACGTACTGCTTCGCCTTGATCAGCTCCCGACAGCGCCGCACGGCGGCCGGGTTGACGGTGTAGGTGGCCATGTCCTCATCGTGCCCGATCGCGCGCGGCTCAACCCTAGGGCGCCAACCGGTGCAGGTCGCGCGGGAACAGCGTGACCTCGCGGATGTTGGCCGCCTCCACCAGGCG
>JAWWPM010000353.1:0-2651 GCA_033854915.1 Nocardioidaceae bacterium | reverse complement strand
CAGGGTGTGGCTCACGCGCTTCATGTGCCCATCATGCCGGGGAGCGACCTCACTGCACACGCGCGTTGCAGGCCCGGAGTGCGGAGGCGAACGACGGATCGGTCCGAGCCAGCGCCACCACCTGGTCTGCCGGCGGAGCGGCCGGACCGCCGGTCCCCGGCCGGAACCACAGCGTCCACGTGCCGACCCGGGTATGACGTGAGGAGTTGCCGGCCGCAGCGACCAGGTCGGACCACGCGATCGTGATCCGCAGTCCGCCCTCGCTGGTCCCGAAGGTGGCCGGCACCTCGACGCCGCGCGGGGCCAGCAGATCCTGCCCCTTCAGCTGGTCGTCGGTCCCCAGGATCTCCAGCACCGGCCGGGCCCACACCGCGCCGGCGATGACCGAGCCGTGCTTCTTGGCCGCCCGAGACGTGAGCAGCGCCGCCAGCGCCGCGGGCTCCGGGCTCTGAAAACGCGCCATCGAGGGGTCCGCCTGCGTCCAGCAGGCGGCACCGTCTCCGGTCGGACGGGAGAGGAACGCCGACGGGCTCCGGTAGACCTCCGTGCCCGGCGTGCTGGATGTGATCGGCAGGATCGACGCGTCGACGACGGCACCTCGCGCCTTCCAGCCGAGCCGCACCTCGGTCTCACGACCGTCGACGACGTAGTCCTCGTCGACACTCACCGACCTCGACTCCACCAGGGAGTGGACCAGCCCGTCCAGGACATGTTGCGGCGTGGGCCCCTGGGCCGTCGGCGTGGGGAGGCTCGTGGCCCGGGACCTCTCGGCGTCGGTCAGCGCCCCCGAGGAACAGGCGCCCAGGGTCAGCGCCAGCGCGAGGGCGCCCGCCGCGATGCCTGTCCCCCGCATGGGAACCATCATGCCGGAACCGGACCGCGCCGACGCCGTCGTACGACGTACCGCACGGCGGGTTGGTGCGCGCGTGCCGGGAGTCCTAGTGTCGGGTTGTGTCAATGACGACCGGCCTGTCGACCGACCCTGCGAAGTCCCACCTGCTCACTCAGGCGATCGCCCTCGCGGAGCGCAGCACCGGCACCGGCGGGCCGCCCAAGGCCGAGGTCGGACGGCTGCTCAAGGCCTACTACCGGCACGTCGCCCTCGACGACCTGGTCGACCGCACCGCCGAGGAGCTGTACGGCGCGCTGGTGTCGCACTACCGCACCGCTGAGGTGCGTCCGCAGGGGACGGCCCGCGTCCACGTGTTCACCCCGGCGCTCGGTGAGCACGGCTGGTCGGCCGGCGGGCACTCCGTCGTCGAGGTCGTCACCGACGACATGCCGTTCCTGGTCGACTCGGTGGTGATGGAGCTGACCCGTCAGCAACGCGACGTCCACCTGGTCGTCCACCCGCAGTTCGACGTCGTCCGCGACCTGACCGGCAACCTCGAGCACGTCGCCTGCCCCGACAACGAGTCCGCCGAGCCGCCCGAGGGCGCCGCGCGCGAGTCGTGGATGCACGTCGAGATCAGCCGGATCGGGCACGACGAGGATCCCGAGGCGATCGCGGTCGAGATCGAGCACGTGCTGCGCGACGTCCGCGAGTCCGTCGAGGACTGGGGCCGGATGCGCCAGCAGATCGGCGAGATCGTCGACGAGCTCACCACCGCGCCGCCCTCGTCGATCAGCCGGCAGGAGGTCGACCGCAGCATCGCGTTCCTGACCTGGCTGGCCGAGGACCACTTCACGCTGCTCGGCTACCGCGAGTACCACCTCGAGACCCACGAAGGCAGTGAGTACCTCCGCGGTGTGGCCGGCACCGGCGCCGGCATCCTGCGCAACGACCCCGACATGTCCTCGCCGACCTTCGGGCGCCTCCCCGACAAGGCCGCGGCGACCGCCCGCGAGAAGACCCTCCTGGTGCTGGCCAAGGCCAACTCCCGCTCGACCGTGCACCGCCCGGCCTACCTCGACTACGTCGGCGTCAAGACGTTCGACGCCGCCGGCGAGGTGACCGGTGAGCGCCGTTTCCTCGGGCTGTTCTCCAGCGCCGCCTACACCGAGTCGGTCTGGCGCATCCCGCTGCTCCGCGAGAAGGCCAAGGACGTCCTGCACCTGGTCGGTCTCGACCCCCACAGCCACGCCGGCAAGGCCCTGATCGACACCCTGGAGACCTATCCCCGCGACGAGCTGTTCCACACCCCGATCGAGGAGCTGGCGACGATGTCGTCGCGGGTCAGCGAGACCCGCGGTCGTCGGCAGCTGCGGATCTTCGTCCGACGCGACACCTACGACCGCTACGTCAGTGTGCTGGTCTTCCTGCCGCGCGACCGCTACAACACGACCGTCCGCGAGCGGTTCTCGGAGATCCTCAAGGACACCTTCGACGGTGAGTCGGTCGAGTTCACGGTGCGGATGAGCGAGTCCACGACCGCGCGGGTGCACTTCGTGATCCACCCGGTGAGGGGCCAGGCGATCCCCGACGTCGACGTCTCCGAGCTGGAGCGCCGGCTCACCGACGCGTCGCGGTCGTGGCGCGACGACTTCACCGCGGCGACCATCGTGGAGTTCGGCGAGGACGTCGGTTCGCGTCTCGCACGCACCTTCGAGTCGTCGTTCCCGGAGGCCTACAAGGAGGACTTCTCGGCGGCGACCGGTGCCCTCGACCTCGGACGCCTGGAGGCGCTCGGCGAGTCCGGTACCGACCTGTC
>JAWWPM010000352.1:0-16441 GCA_033854915.1 Nocardioidaceae bacterium | reverse complement strand
CGGTCTCGCGCTTCGCCGAGCTCGGGCCGCTCGCCGTCGGGGCCGCCGAGGAGGTTCGGGCAGCGCTGCTCGGATGACCCGCGCGGCCTCTTGACACGAGGGCCGTGCAGGAAGACCGTTTCACATGGTGCGATGCGCGTTCGCATCGTGCGACGAGCACCCGGTCCGCGGTCCCGAGGAGAAGCAATGCCAGCACGCAAGGTCATCATCACCTGCGCCGTGACCGGGTCGGCGCACACCCCGACGATGTCGCCCCACCTCCCCTACACCGTGGAGGACGTGGTCGCCCAGTCCGTCGCTGCCGTCGAGGCCGGCGCGGCGATCATCCATCTCCATGCGCGCAACCCGCACGACGGCAGCCCCACGGCCGACCCGGCGGTGTTCCTGGACTACCTCAAGGGGATCAAGGACTCCACCGATGCCGTGGTGTCGATCACCAGCGGCGGCGGGACCGGGATGTCGGTCGCGGACCGGCTCCGCGTGATCTACGAGACCCGGCCCGAGCTGTGCACGCTCAACCTCGGCACCTTCAACTACGGCAGCTTCCCGATGATCGCGAAGTACGCCGGCAGCTGGAAGTTCGACTGGGAGGAGCCCTACCTCGAGAGCACCCGGGTCGAGCCGTTCGTCAGCACCTTCGCCGACATCGAGCACATGCTGACCGACGTACGCAAGCAGACCGGCTCGCGCTTCGAGTACGAGGCCTACGACATCGGACACCTGTACACGCTGGCCTACTACCTCGAGGCCGGGCTCGTCGAGCCGCCGATCTTCCTGCAGACGATCATGGGCGTGATGGGCGGCATCGGGGCCTCCGTCGAGCACCTGGCCCACATGAAGTCGACGGCCGACCGGCTGCTCGGCGACTCCTACGAGTGGTCCGTGCTCGGCGCCGGCCGCCACCAGTTCGAGATGATCACCGCCTCTGCGGTGATGGGCTCGCACGTACGCGTCGGGCTGGAGGACGGGCTGTTCATCGGCCGCGGCGAGCTCGCGGAGTCCAACGCCCAGCAGGTCGCGAAGATCAGGAGGATCCTCTCCGAGCTGTCCATCGAGATCGCGACGCCGGAGGAAGCCCGTCAGATCCTCGGTCTCAAGGGCCTCGACCAGGTCGGGTGGTGATGTCTGGCGGGCGCCGCGAGCCGGACGCCGTCAGGACCGTCACGGTCATCGGCACCGGTGTCATCGGTGGTGGCTGGGCGGCCCACTTCCTGCGCCGCGGTTACGACGTCGTCGCCTGGGACCCGGGCCCGGACGCCGCAGCCCGGCTGTCCGCGATGCTGGACACGGCTTGGCCCTCCCTCGAACGGCTCGGCCTCAGCGCGGGTGCCGACCGCACGCGACTGCGATGGGCGGAGACCCTCGAGGAGGCTCTCGCCGGCACCGACTTCGTGCAGGAGTCCTCCCCCGAGGTGCTCGACGCCAAGGTGCGCCTGCTGTCCCTGATCGACGACGCGACCAGCCCCGAGGTGGTGGTCGCCTCCAGCACCTCGGGACTCCTGATGACCGACATGGCGGTCGAGTGCGCGCACCCCGGCCGCTTCCTGGTCGGCCACCCGTTCAACCCGCCGTACCTGATCCCCCTCGTGGAGGTGGTCGGCGGCCGCAAGACCGACCCGGACGCGGTGACCTGGGCCGAGGCGTTCTACACCGCAGCCGGCAAGATCTCGCTGACCATGGAGCAGGAGGTGCCCGGCTTCGTCGGGAACCGGCTCCAGGAGGCCCTCTGGCGCGAAGCCCTGCACATGGTGGACTCGGGGCAGGCGACCGTGAAGCAGATCGACGACTCGATCGCGCACGGTCCCGGGCTGCGCTGGGCCATCATGGGCCCGATGCTGACCTTCCACCTGGCCGGCGGCCAGGGTGGGATGGGGCACATGCTCGACCACTTCGGACCCGCCCTGCTCGAGCCCTGGACCCGGCTGGAGGCCCCCGTGCTCACCTCCGAGCTCCGCGACCGGGTGGTCGCCGGGGCGGTCGCGGAGGCCGGCGGGCGCACCGTCTCCGAGCTGGAGCAGAAGCGCGACGCCTTCCTGGTCGACCTCCTGCTCCTGCTCGAGCGACACCGCGACGTCGATGCCTGAGCCCGTCGCCACCGGCGCGCCGTTCACGGCGTACCGCCAGCAGGTGCGCCCGGAGTGGCTCGACTACAACCGCCACCTGAACGACGCCAGCTACGCCGTCGTGATCACCGCCGCGCACGAGCTGGTCCTGGAGAGTCTCGGTCTCAGCGCCGACTACCGGGCGAGCCACCGGGCGTCGATGTTCACCGTCGAGGCCCACCTCCGCTACCTGGCCGAGGTCTGCGAGGGACAGGTCCTGACGGCGGCCACGACGTTGGTCGAGGCGGACCGGAAACGGCTGCGCCTGCACAGTGAGCTGTACGCCGACGGCGAGCTGGCTGCGACCGGCGAGTGCCTCTACCTGCACGTGGACACCACGGCGGGACGGACCGCGCCTATGCCCGACGACCGTCAGGCGCGGGTCGACGCGATGCTCGCCGAGCATGCCGGCCTGCCCCGGCCGGCACACCTCGGCCTCGGCGTCGGCGCCCGACCGTGAGCGCCCGGCGATGAACGACCGGGTCACCACGCCGTACGAAGGCCGTCCAGCGGCCTGGGACGCCGCCGGGATCCAGGCGCCGCTGCGCCTGCACCGCACCACCGCTCCGCCGGAGTGGATGGACTACAACGACCACATGAGCGAGTCGTGCTACCTGCTCGCGTTCGGGGACAGCGCCGACGCCTTCTTCCGGTTCCTCGGCATCGACGAGGCCTACCGTGCGTCCGGGCACTCGCTCTACACCTCGCAGACGCACCTGCACCACCGCGCGGAGGTCTCGCTCGGTGAGCCGCTGGTGATGACGTTGCAATTGCTCGACCACGACCGGCGGCGGCTGCATCTCTACCACGAGATGCGACACGGCGAGACCGACGCCCTGGTCGCCATGGCCGAGCAGCTGCTCGTGCACGTCGATACCGGCACCGGTCGATCCTCGGACCTGCCTGCGGAGCTCCACCAGCACGTGGTGACGATCCGGCAGGCACACGCGGCGCTGCCGCAGCCGGCAGTGGTCGGCCACCCGATCGCCATCAGGCACACCCCGTAGACGATCACCCTCACCAGGAGGCAGTTCATGGACTTCGGTCTGGACGACGAGCAGCGCGCGATCGTCGACACGGTGCGCACGTTCGTCGCGCGCGAGCTCTACCCCCACGAGGAGGAGGTCGAGCGCACCAACGAGGTGACCCAGGAGCTCGCGGCCCAGATCCGCAGACGGGCCATCGAGGCCGGGCTCCACGCCGCCAACATGCCCGAGGAGCTGGGCGGCGGCGGGCTGGACGCGGTCAGCATGACGCTGGCCGAGCGCGAGCTCGGCAAGGCCAGTTATGCCCTGCAGTGGCTGGTGGCCCGGCCGGGCAACATCCTGCTGGCCTGCGAGGGCGACCAGCGCGAGCGCTACCTGCTGCCGGCCATCCGGGGCGAGCGCTACGACTGCCTGGCGATGAGCGAGCCGGGCGCCGGGTCCGACGTCCGCTCCATGACCACGCGGGCCGCGCGCGACGGCGACGACTACGTCGTCGACGGCACCAAGCACTTCATCAGCCACGCCGACAAGTCCGACTTCGTGGTGCTCTTCGCCAGCACCGGCAGCGAGGAGGTCCGCGGCCGCACGGTCAACCTGATCACCGGCTTCCTGGTCGACCTCGACACGCCCGGGCTGACGGTGGTGCCGGGGCCGGCGAGCGTGTCCCATCGCGGCTACCACCACAGCGAGCTGGTCTTCGAGGGCTGCCGGGTGCCGATGGCCAACCGGCTCGGCGAGGAGGGACGCGGCTTCGACCTCATGGGCGAGTGGCTCGGAGCGAGCCGGCTGACCGTCGCTGCGACCAGTGTCGGCCGGGCTCGCCGGGTGCTGGACATGACGACCCGTTGGGCCGCCGACCGCGAGCAGTTCGGGCAGCCGATCGGCAGGTTCCAGGGCGTCGGCTTCCAGCTCGCGGACATGGCCACCGAGCTCGAGGCCGCCGAGCTGTTGACGCTCCGCGCCGCCTGGAAGCTCGACCAAAGCACGATGACCGACCAGGACGCGGCGATGGCCAAGGTCTTCGCGTCCGAGACCCTCGGCCGGATCACCGACGCCGCACTGCAGATCCACGGCGGGATGGGACTGATGGCCGAGCTGCCGATCGAGCGGTTCTGGAGGGACGCGCGGGTGGAGCGGATCTGGGACGGCACCAGCGAGATCCAGCGGCACATCATCAGCCGCTCGCTGCTGCGCCCGCTGGGTGCCTGAGGCCCACGTGCCCGACACGCCGCGCAGCCACCTGGAGCGTCTGCTGAACCCACGCAGCCTGGTGGTGATCGGCGGACGCGCGGCCGAGGTGGCCGTCGAGCAGTGCCGCGCGATCGGGTACGACGGACAACTCTGGCCGGTCCATCCGACCCGCGAGCACGTCGGCGGGGTGGCGTGCTTCGCCGACCTGTCGCAGCTTCCCGGCGTACCGGACGCGGCGTTCGTGGCGGTGAACCGCGAGCGCACGATCGTGGCCGTCGGGGAGCTGGCCCGGCTCGGTGCCGGCGGCGTGGTGTGCCATGCCTCCGGCTACGCCGAGGACGGCGACGAGGGGGCGCGGCTGCAACGGGACCTGGTCACGGCCGCCGGCGACCTCGCGCTGATCGGTCCGAACTGCCTGGGCCTGGTCAACTACCTCGACGGAGCCGCGCTGTGGCCCGAGCAGCAGGGCGGCGTACGGGTGGACCGTGGTGTGGCGCTGATCGCCCAGAGCGGCAACATCGCCGAGAACCTCACCATGCACCGACGCTCGCTCCCCCTCGCCCTGCTGGTGACGATCGGCAACAGCGCGGTGACCGGCGTGGTCGACCTGGTCGAGACGATGCTGGACGACCCGCGGATCACCGCGATCGGGCTGTGCCTGGAGGAGATCCCCGAGGTCGCCGCCTTCTCCCGCGTCGCGATCGAGGCGCTGCGCCGGCGGGTCCCGATCGTGGCGCTCAAGTCGGGCTCCTCCGAGCTCGGCGCCCAGGTGACGCTGAGCCACACCAGCTCGCTGGCGGACTCAGACGTCCTGGTCGACGCGTTGTTCCGGCGGCTCGGGATCGCCCGGGTGCACGACGTCGAGACGCTGCTCGAGACGCTGAAGCTCCTGCACGTGCACGGTGCCCGGCCGGGCACCGAGATCGCGTCCGCGAGCTGCTCCGGAGGCGAGGCGGCCCTGCTCGCCGACCTCGCGCACCAGACCGGGCTGACGATGCCCACCCTCCCCGAGGCGACCCGGACGCGGTTGCTCGCCGTGCTCGGGAGCCGGGTGGCGGTGCGCAACCCGCTGGACTACCACACCTACATCTGGGGCGACGCCGACCGGTTGACCGAGTGCTTCACCGCTCTGCTGGACGCCGACCACGACCAGCACCTGCTGATGCTCGACTTCCCGCGCGCCGACCGCTGCGACATCGGCGAGTTCGACACGACGGTGGCCGCGTGGGAGGCCGCGCAGCTCGAGACCGGTGCTCGCACCTGCGTGGTGTCCTCCCTCCCGGAGTCGATGCCCGAGCACGTGGGCCTGCGGCTGCTCGACGCGGGCATCGCCCCGATGCAGGGCATCCGCAGCTGCCTGGCCGCCATCGCCGCTGCGGCCCGGGTGGGCTCCGCCCAGGCAACCGTCGACGAGATCCTGCCGCTACCTCCGGTCGGCTCATGGTTCGCGAGCGAGGTCGTCACCTGGGACGAGGTCGAGGCCAAGGCCGCACTGGCGGCATACGGCGTGAGCGTGCCGGCCTCGGTGGTCACCGCCGACCCTGCCGCGCTGCCCGCCCTGGCCGCGCAGCTCGGGTTCCCGGTGGTGCTGAAGGCCCTCGGTGCCGACCTCGCCCACAAGTCCGAGGTCGGCGGTGTCGTGGTCGGCCTGGGCTCGACGGACGCCGTACGCCGGGCTGCCGCCGGCATGGCCGGTCTGGCCGGGCGCTTCCTGCTGGAGCGGATGGTGCCGGACGCGGTGCTCGAGCTTCTCGTCGGCGTTCAGCGCGATCCGAGGCTGGGCCTGGGCCTGACGCTCGGCGCCGGCGGCGTCCTGGTGGAGCTGGTCGACGACAGTGCGACCCTGCTGCTCCCTGCGACGCGGACCCAGATCAGGGCCGCCCTGACCGGCCTGCGGGTCGGCCCGGTGCTGGAGGGCTTCCGTGGGCGGGCCGCCGATCTGGAGGCGGTGGTCACCGCGGTGGAGGCGGTCGCGGCCTTCGCCGTCGACCATGCCGCGCAGCTGATCGAGCTCGAGGTCAACCCCTTGCTCGTGCTCCCCGACGGCGCCATGGCGGTCGATGCGCTGATCCGCTTGGCTGGACCGGTCACCCGACAGCAAGCCTGAGGAGGCCAGCGCAACATGGTGGAGTCGGTGCACACGCAGGTCGTGGACGGTGTCCTCGTCATCACGCTGGACCGCCCGACCGCGAACGCG
Source organism: Nocardioidaceae bacterium (assembly GCA_033854915.1). Classification (GTDB taxonomy): domain Bacteria; phylum Actinomycetota; class Actinomycetes; order Propionibacteriales; family Nocardioidaceae; genus Nocardioides. The sequence continues at coordinate 9,965 of JAWWPM010000352.1, read as the reverse complement.
ATCGACGTACCGACCAGCCACGCGTTGCACGACGCGTTCGCGCGCCTCGAGGCCGAGCCCGCGCTGCGCGTCGGCGTGCTGACCGGCGCCGGCGACCGTTTCTTCTCCGCCGGCTGGGACCTCAAGGCGGCCGCGGCGGGCGAGGCCGTCGACGCCGATCACGGGCCCGGCGGCTTCGGCGGGCTGACCGAGTACCTCGACCGCACCAAGCCGGTGATCGCCGCGGTCAACGGCCTGGCCCTCGGCGGCGGCCTCGAGCTGGCGCTGGCCGCGGACCTGATGGTGCTCGCCGACCACGCCGAGCTGGGCCTGCCCGAGGTGCTGGTCGGCGTGGTGGCCGACTCCGGCGGGCTGCTCCGGCTCCCCCACCGACTGCCCGAGGCGGTGGCGCGCGAGCTGTTGCTGACCGGCCGCCGGATGACGGCGGCCGAGGCCGGGAGGTGGGGGCTGGCGAACCGCGTCGTCCCCCGCGCGGACCTGATGGACACCACGCTGGCGCTCGCCGCCGAGATCTGCGCCGGAGCCCCCCTCGCGGTGGCGGCGGTGCAGGAGATCCTGGCCGCCACCGCCGGTCTCGACGTCGGCGACGGGTTCCGCCGCCTGCGCTCGGGTGACCTCACGTCGTACGCGCGGATGCAGCAGTCCGAGGACGCCGTCGAAGGGCCCCGCGCCTTCACCGAGAAGCGTCCGCCGCGGTGGCGCGGACGCTGATGCAGCGCTTACGCGCTAGCGCGCTGCGCGCACCGCTGTGGCGGTCCGCTCCGGCTCCGCCGGATCCGACGGTCCTCGCGGTTCACCCGCGCGCACGATCACGACGCCGGTGAGGAGCAGCAGGCCGCCCACGAGCTGGAGCAGTCCGGGCAGCTGGCCGAGGAGCAGCCAGGCGAAGATCACGCTGAAGAGCACCTCGAGCAGGGCAGCGAAGGACGCGACCCGGGCCCCCAGCGTGCGGCTCGCCAGGATGCCGGAGACGTAGGACACCGCGGCGGTGAAGACGCCGAGCGCGAGCACCGGCAGCCACCAGGTCACCTCGACGCCGTTGTACGACGCGTCCCCGGCCGACGCGGACAGGTCGACCAGTCCCACGAGCCCGGCCACACCGAGCGCCACCGACCCGACGACGAGCCCGCCGGCAGCGAGCACGATCGGCGGCAGGCCGTTGTCCTCTCCGGCGGAGACGACGAAGAAGAACGCGCAGCCGACCATCCCGCCGAGCGCCCACAGGACGCCGATGCCATCCACGGAGCCGACGGAGAACACGTCGAGCACGAGCAGCAGCCCGGCGATCGCCACCGCCGCCCCGGTGACCGTCAGCCGGCCCGGGGTCTGACCGTGGCGCGCCCACAGCCAGCCGATCACGGCGACCGGCGCGGCGTACTCGACCAGGATCGCGACCGCGACCGGCAGCCGGTCGACGGCGTTGAAGTAGGAGAACTGGCAGCCGGCCACGGCCACCAGGCCGAAGGCCAGCAGGAAGCCGGCGTTGGCCCGGAGCACGTGCCAACGCCCGCGCAGCGCGACCAGTGCCGGGCCCGACAGGGCGAGGGCGCCGACGCCGATCCGGCACAGCACGAGCGCGCCCGGCGACCAGCCCGCGTCGAGCAGTCCCGAGGCGAGCGCCCCGGAGAGTCCGAAGGATGCGGCGGCGAGCACCGCGAATGCGAAGCCCACCCCGGCCCGGCGCTGAGGCACGACCCGATTGTCATGGGTCAACGTCGTCATGGCACATGACACTACGAGGCTCTCGTGTAATCTGTCAACGTGCTGTTCACCCATGACACGGAGATGTCGCTACGCGCTGCCGTCGCGCTCGCGAACTCCGCGCTGGAGCCGGACACCCTGATCACGGGGGAGGATCTCGAGGTGTTCCTCGACGAGTACGACAACACCGGTGCACGGCGCGGGGACGCCTCTGAGCTGGACGCGGTTCGCGAGCTCCGACCCAGGCTCCGGACCCTGCTGACCAGCGACCGCGACACCGCTGCGGCACTCGTCAACGAGCTGCTCGGCGAGGCCCGGGCACTCCCTCAGCTGGCCCGGCACTCGGGTTATGACTGGCACATCCACGCGGTCGCCATGGACGCCCCCGTGGCGACCCGGATCGCGGTGGAGACCGCGATGGCGATGGTCGACGTGATCCGGGCCGACGAGATGTCGCGCCTCGACGTCTGCGCCGACCCCGACTGCGAGGGCGTCGTGCTCGACCTCTCGCGCAACCGCTCGCGCCGCTTCTGCAGTACGACGTGCGGCAACCGGGCGGCGGTCGCGGCGTACCGCGCGCGCCAGCGCTGAGGATTCGCCGGCGGAGCCGGGCGGCTGTGCGAGAAACGCTGGAACGGACATGCGCGGCTTTTCACGTGCGGCGGGTGAACCTCGCCTCGCCGGTGGGCAGGCGCCGATCGTCGTAGCGGTCCTCGTGGGCGCGGTGGTGGTGGAAGGAGCAGAGCAGGAGGCCGTGGGCGAGGTCGGTGCGTCCGCCCTTCTCCACAAGGGACTGGAGAATTCTTCGAGGTCTCGCGCTACTCGCCGAGCAGGTCCCGGGCGAGCTGACGTGTCCGGGCTACCAGGTCTGCGCTGTCTGGACTGCTGGTTGCTATCCCATCGAGCAGTGAGCCGATGCGCCGCGACCAGGCACCGGCGACGTCCGCGGCATTCACGCGTCGACGCGCGCGAACGAAGAGGTCCTCGGCCGCCTCGGGACGGCCCCGGGCCAGGGCCTTCAGGGTCACGACGACACCCATGCAGGCGCTCTCGTGGGGCGACCACGGGTCGGAACCCGGCACGCCCATCGACCCCGATCCCGCGGAGTGGATCTCCAGGTCCACCCGCCACCACAGCGGCCAACCCACGAACCGCACGAAGACCAGGCGCACATCCGGTGGCGCGTCCGGGTCCACCCGCAGCGACTCGACCGTCCCCACTCGCTGCAGGGTCGGCCGGAGCGACTGCAGCAGCCCGGGCGCCTGCCTGGGCGGGATGGTCCAGCGGAGGTCGATGTCGCTGAAGACGTCCGCTCCCTCCGGCTTCGCCAGCGACCCGATCAGGCAGACGTCACCCTCGGACGATGCTGCGGTCAGGGCCTCCAGGAGCAAGGCAGCAGCCTCCTCGCGGGACGCGGGCTCACTCGCGGTCACGGCAGCAACGTATTCCACCGTCGCCAGCACCGCGCCGACCGAAGGAACCGGGCCACGATCGAGCACCTCCACCATGCATGAGGCAGACGTGAGGACGGCATCCCAGCGCACAGTGCAGCCTCATCATCCGATGGCGGTACGACGGTGTCACCGGGCGGCACCTGCGTACCGCTATCGCCAGGGGGCCGGCGCTGTCGGCAGGTCAGCCGGCGTCTTCGACGAACCGCCGCAGCACTTCGAGGAAGACCTCGGGCTGCTCGGAGTGGACCCAGTGGCCGGCGTCCTTGAGGGTGACCTTCCGGTTGCGGGGGAACCAGCGGTCCATGGCGCTCGCGTACTCCGGCTTCACGTAGCCAGAACGCGCACCCGCCACCCACAGCACTGCGCCCTGGTACGGCGTGAGGCCGGTCAGCCTGGACTCCGGCCAGCCGCCGATCTCGGGCAGCGCGGAGCCCAGCACGTCGAGGTTGATCTGCCAGCGCCAGGTGTCGCCGTCGCGGCGGAGGTTCGAGAGCAGGAAGGCGCGGACGGTCGGGTCCGGCACCGCCTCGGCGAGGGCGGCGTCCGCGTCGCTGCGTTGCGTCAGCGACCCCAGGTCGAGGCCGCGCATCGCGACGACGTACTTCTCGAACTCGGAGAGGTGGTTGTAGGCCACCGGGGACACGTCGACCACGCAGAGCCGTTCGACCAGCTCCGGGTGCCGCAGCGCGAGCACCATGGCCACCTTGCCACCGAGCGAGTGGCCGACCAGCGCGACAGGGTCGTCCGCCTTCAGGAGCCCGGCGACCTGGTCGGCGATCCGCAGGTAGTCGAAGCCGTCCTCCCAGCCGGAGTGACCGTGGTGCGGCAGGTCGACGAGGAGCACCCGGTGCCGCTCGGCGAGACCCTTGCCGATCTGTGTCCAGTTCCGTCCCTGGCCGAAGAGGCCGTGCAGGAATACCACCCGGGAGCCGTGGTCGCCGATCGCACGTGCGTACGGCTGGCCCGCTTCGGTCACCGCGACAGTCTCCCAGAGGCGCTCGTCGACGCAGGCGTCAGCACCAGCGTCGGGTGCCGTGCCTGGTGAGGTTCACGTCGCGACGCACCACCGCGATCCGGTCGGCCCAGTCGCGACAGGCCCGGGCGAACGACGCGTCGTGGTACTCCACCGCCAGCACGTGGCTGCCGTAGTGGTCCACGTAGCTGCCGCACTCGTCGTACTGCGCGCACTGCTCGGCGATCGCGAAGTCGAAGCCGACCGTGGTGCCGTCCCAGCCCGCGCGGTTCTTCTGGGCGGCCGCGAGGCCGGCGTCGTGAGCCCGGCCGACGAGGAGAGACGCGTACGCCTTGGTCTCCGCGGTCGTGATCAGCCCGTGGCTGCGGTTGAACGAGTCGAGGTTGTCGTACTCGACGGCCTGGTAGCCGTCCTTCGCGCAGCGGTCGGTCCACCGGCCCATGATCGCGGCCAGCGCCGAGCGCTGGTCGGCGGTGCGGAGGTCGAGCAGCCACTCGCCCCACACCGAGTCCACCACCGGCTTGCCGTCGCGCTTGAGCACGAGGGACCAGTGCCGGTGCCAGAAGGCCTTCTCGTCGGCCTGGGTCTGGAAGCCGTTGACGTAGCAGATGTCGTAGGTGCCCGCGTTGGGCGATGCCCGTCGGTCGCGCTCGACGATGCCGACACTTGCGGGCACCGGCCGCGAGCCCCCGAGCTGGTAGTCCCAGTCGGTGCCGGTCGGCGGCAGGGTGATGGTCGTGCCAGCGGTAGCAGGCACGGCGGGGACCGCCATGAGCACGAGCAGCAGGCTCAGCAGTACGGCGCGCACGTCACCCCCGAGGTCCGGTCGGGTCGTCGTCGGGACCACCGTCCCGGGCCTTCGTGGGATCGGTGGCGGCCGCGCGCGCATGTGCCTCCGCCTCGACCGCGCGGCGCCGCGTGATCACGAAGGCCACGAGCGCGATCACGACCACGACACCGACCACGAACCATTCCATGCCCACGACCCTACGGCGACGTGGCGCCCGGGTCAGCCGAAGCGCGCAGGGCGCGGGCACCCAGGCCGGCCAGCACCTCGCGCAGCTCGGCGGGCTCCTGCACCTCGAACTCGACCCCGAGCCAGGACAGGTGGAAGGCCAGACCCTGCAGGCTCTCGGCGCCGGCCTCGAGCAGCGTGGTGTCGTCGTCGACCGCGGTGAGCGTGACGGCCCGGACGCTGGTGCGGTCCGCGACCTGGGCCAGCGGGGCGTGGACCAGCACCCGGGCCTCGATGCGGTACGCCGAGCGGGTCACCGAACGCTGCACGTAGGTGGCGGGGTCCTCGTGCTCGCGCGGCTTGAACCGCCAGGTCGTCGCCTCCACCGCCGCCATCCGGTCGAGCCGGAAGGTCCGCCAGTCGTCCCGGTCCACGTCGTACGCCATGAGATACCACCGCCGACCGGTGGCCACGAGGCCGACCGGCTCCACGGTCCGCGCACTCGGGGTGCCGTCGCGCGCCTCGTAGTCGAAGCGGACCCGGGTGGTGTCGCGCACCGCGCGGGCCAGCCGCAGCAGCGCCTCGCCGTCGACGGTGGCCTGACCCGTGTCGAGCGTCTGCGTAGCCTCGTGGATGGCCCTCACCTCACCGCGCAGCCTCGGCGGCATCACCTGGTCGAGCTTGGCCAGGGTGCGCAGGGCCGCCTCGCTGGCACCGGAGACGGTGCCCCCGGCCGCGAGCCGCAGCGACACCGCGACCGCCACTGCCTCGGCGTCGTCGAGCAGCAGCGGTGGCAGGCCCTTGCCGCGGCCCAGCTGGTAACCGCCGCCGACTCCCTGGGCAGCCTGAACCGGGTAGCCCAGGGCGCGCAGCCGCTGGACGTCGCGGCGGATGCTGCGGGTGGTGACGCCGAGGCGCTCGGCCAGCTCGGGGCCGGTCCAGACCGGTCGCTGCTGGAGGAGTCCGAGCAGGTGCAGCACCCGCTCCGTGGTCTCGGCCATGCCGCAAGTCTGCCACCGGTAGCGGACAGGAACTGTCCTGTTTCCCCTCGACACTGGGGTACGTCGCCCCAACGAGAGGAACCCCGATGGCACTCCACGTCCCACCCGTCGCCGACGAGACCAGCGCGATCACCGCCTTCCTGTCCCAGCAGCAGGATGCCTTCCGCGCCCTGCTCTTCGGCCTCACCGCGGCTCAGGCGGCTGCGACCCCGAGCGTGTCCGAGCTGAGCCTGGGTGGGCTGGTGCGCCACGCCACGCTGGTCCAGCGGCAGTGGGTCGACAAGGCGGAGTGCGCCCCCGGCCCCGGCAGCCCCGGTGACGCGAGCGACTACTTCGACGGGTTCCGGTTCGACGCCGAGAGCTCGATCGAGGACCTGCTGGCGGACTTCGACGCCGCCTGTGCCGCCGTGCTCGACGCCGTACGACGTCTCGACCTCGACACCGCGGTCCCGGTGCCGGAGGCGCCGTGGTTCCCCCGGGACGTCGAGGCGTGGTCGGTGCGCTGGGTGTGGTGGCACCTGATGGAGGAGCTGGCCCGCCACGCCGGACACGGCGACATCATCCGCGAGAGCCTCGACGGCGCCACGATGTACGCCTTGGTCGCGGCCCGCGACGGGCTGCCCGACCTGCCGTTCCTCAAGGCCTGGAAGCCGGCCACCGAGGTGAGCGCATGAGCACGCCCACCGAGCACGCCCTCGCCCTGAACGCCGAGCTCCACGACCAGCTCGACTTCCACTGGCAGCACCAGCTGCGACCCCGGCTGGACGGGCTGACCGACCGCGAGCGCCTCTGGGAGCCCGTGCCCGGGGTGCCCACTAGTGCGTGGCGACTGGCCCACATCACCGACGACTGCCTGGCCCAGCGCACCGCCAGTCACTTCGGTGGGCCGCCTTCCGGTGGGGCCGCGTCGGTGGCCGGCGCCGACGAAGCCCTGGCCCGCCTCGACGAGGCGTACGACGCGTGGTCGGCCGGTGTGCGTGGGCTCGGCGAGGGTGGGCTCGCCCGGCCCTGTGGCGAGGCCGAGGGCCCGTTCGCGTCCTACCCCCTGGCCTCGCTGGTGCTCCACATCAACCGCGAGACGATTCACCACGGGGCCGAGATCGCGCTGCTGCGCGACCTCTACGCCCACCGCCCGACCACCTCGGAGGAGACCCGATGAGCCGCACCGTCCAGGTCACGTTCGACTGCGGAGACCCGATCGCCCAGAGCAGGTTCTGGGCGGAGGTGCTGCACTACGTCATCCAGCCACCCCCGGGTCGCGAGCTGGCGCCCGGAGAGGACCCGATCGACGCCTGGATGGAGTTCCTCGAGCAGGCGGGCGTCCCCGAGGACCAGCGCAACACGGCGTCGGCGATCGTGGATCCCGACGGCGACGGCCCGCGGCTGTTCTTCCAGAAGGTGCCCGAGGGCAAGACCGCGAAGAACCGGATGCACCTCGACGTCCGAGCCGCGGTGGGCCTCGAGGGCGACGCGCGGATGAGGACGCTCGAGGCCGAGCACGACCGGCTGGTCGCCCTCGGCGCGAACCGGATCGAGCGCCACGAGCCCGCGCCTCCGATGAGTGCGGGCTTCATCGTGATGGAAGATCCCGAAGGCAACGAGTTCTGCTTGGACTGAGCCGCCTGACCTCGGACATCATCCGCCCCACCCGTCACACCAAGGAGGCACTCCTGCCACTTGTCAGTGGTTGCAACAGCCGACAAGCGAGGGGATCCCCGGCCAGCCGGGTATCCAGACCGACCTGCCCACCAGCCCGACGCCCGGGTCACGCCTCGAGGATCTCGCCCGTCCCCTCGCCCTGGGCCTCGAGATAGCGCTCGACCCGACGGTCGGGCACCAGCCAGGTGATCGCCACGAGCGCGAACGGCACCAGCCCGAGCCACGGGGTGACGAACGCCAAGGCGATGCCGAGCATGTAGAGCCCGAGCGACGCGATCTCCTTGACGGTCCGCCCGAAGACCTCGCGCATCCGGTCGCCCTGGCCGGGCACCCGGGCCATGAAGTGCTGGAGGAAGAAGTACGCCGTCGCCGCCATCAGCAGGTTCACGCCGTACACGACGACGGGCGTGCGTGCGAGCCGCGACTCGTCCATCCAGGCCGTGGTGAAGGGGTAGAGCGACAGGGAGAAGAGCAGGCTCAGGTTGGCCCAGAGCACCGCGCCGTTGATCTTGTCGCAGAGCTGGAAGAGGTGGTGGTGGTTGTTCCAGTAGATGCCGACGTAGACGAAGCTCAGCACGTAGGTCAGCAGTCCGAGCCCGGAGTCCTGCCAGAGCGTGCTCAGGGAGTAGGGCTCACCGGGCACCTTCAGCTCCAGCACCATCACCGTGATGATGATGGCGAGGACGCCGTCGCTGAACGCCTCCAGGCGGCCGGTGGACATGCCGGGGAGCCTAGACGCTGTAGTCGCGGAACCCGCGCTGGGTCTTGCGTCCGAGGTAGCCGGCCGTGACCAGGTGCTCGAGCAGCGGCGCCGGGGCGAAGCCGGGCTCGCGGAACTCGAGGTAGAGCTCACGCTGGATCGCCAGCGAGACGTCGTTCCCGACCACGTCGAGGAGCTCGAACGGACCCATCGGCAGCGCGCAGCCCTGCTTCATCGCGGTGTCGATGTCATCGGCCGTGGCGTAGTGCGCCTCGAGCATCTTCACCGCGTCGTTGAGGTAGGGGAACAGCAGCGCGTTGACGATGAACCCGGCGCGGTCGCCGCACGAGACCGCCACCTTGCCGACCTGCTCGCACAGGGCGAGCACGGTCTCGCTGACGTCGTCGCCGGTGCTGACGGTGGAGACCACCTCGACCAGCTTCATGATCGGGGCGGGGTTGAAGAAGTGCATGCCGATGACGTCCTGCGGCCGCTTGGTCGCCGTCGCGCAGGAGATGATCGGCAGGCTGCTCGTGGTGGTGGCCAGGATCGCGCCGGGCTTGCAGATCTCGTCGAGGTTCTCGAACAGCGTGGTCTTGACGGCGAGGTCCTCGGCGATCGCCTCCACCGCGAGGTCGACGGTGGCCAGGTCGTCGAGGCTGGTGGTGCCGGTCAGCCGGGCCAGCACCGCGGGCTTCACGCTCTCCTCGAGCTTGCCGCGCTGGATCGCCTTGTCGAGGGACCGCTCGATGGTGGCGCGCACCGCGTCGACCTTGGCCGTCGACCGGCCGACGTAGGTGACGTCGTACCCCGCCTTGGCGAAGACCTCGACGATCCCGGTCGCCATGGTGCCGGTGCCGACCACACCGATCGACGAGATCGGGCGGAGGAGCTGCGGCTTGTCGTCGGCGCTCGGGGTGTGCGCATCGGCCACCACGACATGGCTGTCGGGGCCTTCGTAGGAGTAGAAGCCGCGACCGGTCTTGCGACCCAGGAAGCCGGCGGTGACCAGCTGCTTGAGGATCGGGGTGGGCGCGTGGAGGCGGTCGCGGCCCTGCTTGTACATCGTGTCGAGGATCTCGTACGCCGTGTCGAGGCCGATCAGGTCGAGCAGCGCCAGCGGCCCCATCGGGTAGCCGCAGCCGAAGCGCATGGCGGCGTCGATGTCCTCGCGGCTGGCGAACTTCGCCTCGTACATCGACGCGGCATGGTTGAGGTAGCCGAAGAGCAGGGTGTTGGCGATGAAGCCGGCCCGGTCACCGCAGATCACGGGGTTCTTGCCGAGCTGCCCGACCAGCGCCTTCACGTCGTCGAGGACGTCGGGCTCGGTGACGACAGTGCGGATGATCTCGACGAGGTTCTGCACCGGCGCCGGGTTGAAGAAGTGGACCCCGATCACCCGACCCGGGTGGGCGTTCGCGGTGGAGATCTCGGTGACGCTGAGGCTGGAGGTGTTGGTGGCCAGGATCGCCTCGGGCTTCACGATGCCCTCGAGGTCGCGGAAGATCGACTTCTTCAGGTC
>JAWWPM010000351.1:0-3279 GCA_033854915.1 Nocardioidaceae bacterium | reverse complement strand
GCAGGTCGGCGTCGCCGGTGCCCGCCTTGCGGCGGTTGGCCTCCTTGACCCAATCGAAGACCGCGGCCAGCGCGGCGGGCGTGTTGAAGTCGTCGGCCAGCGCGGCGAAGAAGCGATCCTTGAGGACCGCCAGCTCGGGCGGCGTCGGGCCCTGCGTCAGCCGCCGCGCCGCCTCGCGCACGCGCCGCACCGACGCCGCGGCCTGGGCCAACGTCGTGTCGTCGAACTGCATCGGCTGGCGGTAGTGGGCGCCGGTGAAGAGCATGAGGACGGTGTCGCGGCCGTGCTCGTCCAGCACCTCGGCCAGCGCGGCGATGTTGCCCACGCTCTTGGCCATCTTCTCGCCGCTCATCTGCAGCATCCCGTTGTGCATCCAGATGCGCGAGAGCTCGGCCCCGCGCGCGCGGCGCGTCTGGGCCGCCTCGTTCTCGTGATGCGGGAAGGTCAGGTCGTTGCCGCCGCCGTGGATCTCGAACCCCACGCCGAGAAGCTCCTCGGCCATCGCGGAGCACTCGATGTGCCACCCGGGCCGTCCGCGACCCCACGGCGCATCCCAGGCGGTGTCCTCGTCGGGCTTCTCGGCCTTCCACAGCGCGAAGTCGAGCGGATCCTCCTTGCGGTCGGAGCCCTCGACCCCCTCCCCCTGGTCCATGTCGTCGACCGCCCGGTGGCTGAGGCTGCCGTACTGGGGGTCCGAGCGCACGCGGAAGTACACGTCGCCGTCGACCGCGTAGGCCGAGCCGTTGTCGAGCAGGGCCTGGATGAGCTCCTCGATCGGCCCGATCGTCGCGGAGGCGAGCGGCTCCTGGTCGGGGCGCCCGAGCCCGAGCCCGTCGGTGTCGGCCACGTAGTGAGCGGTCATCTCGCGCGCCAGCTCGTCGCTGGGCACGCCGGCGGCTCGTGCGGCGTCGTAGATCTTGTCGTTGATGTCGGTGACGTTGGCCACGAAGGTGACGTCGTAGCCCTCGTGCTCGAGGAAGCGCTTGAGCTGCGAGAAGACCACGAAGGGCCGCGCGTTGCCGATGTGGATGCGGTTGTAGACCGTCGGCCCGCAGGCGTAGATCCCGACCTTCCCGGGCTCGCGCGTCTCGAGCGCCCGGCGGCGCCCGGTCTGCGTGTCGTGCAGGCGAATCTCGCGGGCCACAGGCGCAATCTACGCAAGGCGCCGGGTATAGGGTCAGCGGCCATGTCCCGCGAGAACGCCACCGCGATCCTCGCCGCGGTCTCGTGCCTCGCCGTGATCGCGGCCCCGGCGCGCGCGGCGGTGCGCGTCTCTCCGGTGGGCGTACGACCCGCGGCCAAGCTCACGGTGAAGGTCACGGGCGCCCTGCCACAGACGCTCTCGATCGACGGGCGCCGCGTGGCCACGGCGCGCCACGTCACCACGCGCGTGCGGCTCGCCGGGCTGTCCGAGGGACGCCATCGCCTGCGCGCGTGCCGCGGGCGGAGCTGCAGCGCGAGCGCCGCGTTCGTCATCACCAGCGGGCCGATCGTCGCCGGCTGCCCGGTCTTCCCGCACGACAGCCCGTGGAACACCGACGTCAGCGCAGCACCGCTGGCCGCCGACTCGGCGACGCTCGTCGGCGCCCAGGCGGCGGGCCACGACGTCCACCTCGACTTCGGCGACACCCAGTCGGAGTACGGCATCCCCTACAGCGTCGTGCCCGCCGGCCAGCGCCTCGTGCCGATCCGCTTCGGCACCGACGGCGCCGACTACGGCAGCGAGAGCGACCACGGGCCCTTCCCGATTCCGCCTGGGGCGCCGATCGAGGGCGCCGCGGCCGGGCAGCCCGATCCGCAGCAGGGCGATCGCCACGTGATCGTCGTCCAGCGCGGCCGCTGCGTGGACTACGAGCTCTACAACGCGGTCCGCGCCGGCGGAGGGGCCTGGCAGGTGTCGTCCTCGGCGCGCTGGGACCTCACCCGCAACGGCCGCCGGCCTGCGGGCTGGACGTCGGCCGACGCCGCCGGCCTGCCGATCTTCCCGGGGCTGCTGCGCTACGACGAGGCGGCGTCGGGCACCATCCGTCACGCGCTGCGCTTCACCCTGCCCCGTGCACGCGGGGGCTGGCAGGCGCCCGCGGGGCACTGCGGCACGACGACCGACGTCTCGGCCCCGCCGTACGGCTCGCGCTGGCGGTTGAAGGCCGCCTTCGACGAGTCGCCCTACCGCGGGCCGGCGCTGGCGATCGTGCGCGCGCTCAAGCGCTACGGCCTGATGTTCGCCGACCAGGGCTCGTCGATGTTCGTCACCGGCACCACCGACCGGCGCTGGACGCAGACGATCGAGGACATCCACCAGCGCCATCCGATCCCGGGCGACGCGTTCGAGGTCGTCGCCGGCCCGGCGCCCACCGACTGCTGAGCCGCGGTCGGGCCACCGCGTGGACTCTATGATCCCGTCGGCCATGGGCGCCACGGCGACCTCGGCCAACGGCCACAGCAGCAACCCGATCGGCGACGGACGACTCCGGCGCGACGGCGACGACGACGCAACCGGGCCGCTCGGCCCGCTGGGGCCGCTCCCGCGGCGCATCGCGCGAGCGCTCGCGAGCCAGGTCACCCGCCGCATCCCGCCGGCCGACCTCGACGAGCGCGACCCCGACTACATTCGCGAGTCGCTGCCGCGGCTGTGGCTGCTGGCCAGCCTGTGGTTCCGCGGCGAGGTCCGCGGCCTGGGCAACATCCCCGAGGAGGGCCCCGTCCTGCTCGTCGGCAACCACTCCGGCGGCAACCTCACGCCCGACACGGCGGTCTTCACGCTCGCGTTCAGCGCCTACTTCGGGGTCGAGCGGCGCTTCTACCAGCTCGCCCACAACCTCGTGCTGTCGTTCCCCGGCCTGGGCTTCCTGCGCAGGTACGGCACCGTGGCCGCCTCGCCCGCCAACGCCGAGACGGCGCTGCGCTCGGGCGCGGCGCTGCTCGTCTACCCCGGCGGCGACCACGAGGTCCACCGCCCGACGTGGGAGGGCCACCGGGTCGACTTCGACGGGCGCCGGGGCTTCGTGCGCCTGGCACTCGAGCACGACGTCCCGATCGTCCCCGTCGTCTCGATCGGCGGCCAGGAGACGGCGCTCTTCCTCAGCCGCGGCGAGGGCCTGTCGCGGATGCTCCGCCTCGACCGCCTGCTGCGCCTGAAGGTGCTGCCGATCTCGCTCGCGCTGCCGTGGGGCGTCAACGTCGGCGACTTCCTCGGCCACGTGCCGCTGCCGGCCAAGATCACGGTCGAGGCGGAGCATCCGCGACAGGCCCTCGCCGCGGCTGAGGAAGAGCGCCGTC
>JAWWPM010000350.1:0-4443 GCA_033854915.1 Nocardioidaceae bacterium | reverse complement strand
ACGCCGCCCGAGACACCGCAGTCGACGAAGCCGATCCCCTTCTCGGCCAGGAGGTCGGCGTTGACCTGGTCGTCGGTCCACTTGGAGTTGCCGCCGTCGACGACGAGGTCGCCGTCACCGAGCAGGTCGCCGAGCTCCCTGATCGTGTCGCGGGTGGGGTCACCGGACGGCACCATCACCCAGACGACCTTCGGGCTGGGCAGCTGCTCCACCATCTCGGCCAGGCTGCCCACGTCGGAGACGTCGGGGTTGCGGTCGTAGCCCACGACCGTGTGGCCGGCGTTGCGCAGTCGCGTGCGCATGTTGCCGCCCATCTTGCCGAGGCCGATGAGTCCGAGTTCCATGCAGATCTCCAAGGTGTGGTTGGTCAGGAGAGCAGACGCCTCGGCATCAGGAGGTAACGGAAGCCGGTCTCGCCGGTGCCTGCGGAGGAGTCGTTCGCGCCACTGTCTCCCATCGAACCACTGATCACAACCGGCTTGGTCGCGACCGTGAACGCGAGCTCGACGACCGACTCGTCGTTGACCTGGAGACCGTCGAGGAGGTACTGCGGGTTGAAGCCGGTGGTGACGTCGTCACCGTCGATGGTGGCCTCGATCGACTCGCTCGCCTGGGCCTCGTCGCCGGAGCCGGCGTCGAGGGTCAGGGTGCCGTCTGAGAACGCGAGCTGGACCGCGGTGTTGCGCTCGGCCACCAGGGCGACGCGCTTGAGCGACTCGATCAGCGACGCCTTGTCGACGGTCGCCCGGGTGAGGTGCTCGTTGGGGAACAGGCTGCGGACCTTGGGGAACTCGCCGTCCAGCAGCCGGGTCGTCGTACGACGGGTGCCACCGGGGCCGGAGCCCTCGAAGCCGATGATGCCCTCGCCGGACCCTCCGGCGGCCAGTGCGATGGTGACCTCACTGCCGGCGGTCAGGGAGCGAGCGGTGTCGCCGAGCACCCGCGCCGGCACGAGTGCGGCCAGCGACTCGTCGGGGCTGTTGGGCTGCCACTCGAGCTCGCGGTGGGAGAGGCGGAAGCGGTCGGTGGCCAGCATCGAGATCGTGGAGCCGGAGATCTCGATGCGGACGCCGGTCAGCACCGGGAGCATGTCGTCACGGCCGGCGGCGGTCACGGCCTGGGCGACCGCGTGGGAGAACACGTCGCTCGACACGGTGCCGGTCGCGGCCGGCATGTCGGGCAGCGCGGGGTAGTCCTCGACGGGCATCGTCTGCAGGCTGAAGCGGGCGGAGCCGCAGGTGAGACTGACGCGGGTGCCGTCGAGGGTCATCTCCACCGGCTTGGCCGGGAGGCTGCGACAGATGTCGGACAGGAGGCGTCCGCTCACCAGGGCCCGACCCTCGTCGGAGACCTCTGCGCTCAGCGTCGCGCGGGCCGAGGTCTCGTAGTCGAACGTCGAGAGGACCAGCCCGTCGTCGCTGGCATCGATGAGCAGACCCGACAGGACCGGGACGCTCGGGCGGACGGGCAGGCTGCGAGCTGCCCAGGCGACAGCATCCGCGAGTACGTCGCGGTCGACGCGGAACTTCACTTGTCGGTGTCCTTCGGGAAGCGTGCGGCGGCCGGCGGGCCGCTCGGGAAGATTCTGGACTGTGCATCCTGCCACGCCACACCCCCACGCGGGAGGGCCGCCTGTTTTGTCGGGTCCGGAGGGTCCTTCTCACGGCGGCAGGCAGTCGAGGTCATCCCCAGATCGGGCCGGCACGTGATGGTTGTCGATGATCCGCCCATGTAGAGGTCCGTAGGAGTAGTAGGTGCGGTGGAAACTGTGGACGAACCCCGTCCGCGCAGGTCAGAGGCGATATTTTCGCGCACAGGGGCTGTGCACTCCGCGGTGCGGATCCCGCGTCGGCTGGGGGCGGCGGCCGAGAGCCTGGGCGGCGGGCGTCGCGAGTGCACAGGGCTTGTGGACGAATCGCCGGGCCTCACCCCCCGACGTCCACATCTTGCACCGTTGTGGTTCGCCCCTCACCGCATGGACACCGGGACCCGGCCACGGAAGTCGCGCTGGGTCTCGATGACGCGGTCGGTGGTGGCGTCGACGGCGGTGATCGCGCGGGCGGCTCCCCGCGTCCCGAGCCTGGTCGGGGAGACGACGAGCCAGACCAGGCGCCGGCGGACCACCACGCGCCGGGGCCCCTCGTGGGTGATGGTCAGGATGCGCAGGAAGGCCGGGTGCGTGGCCGGGGAGGCACCGCGGCCGAGGGCGGCCCGGACTGCGGAGGGACGGCCGTACGTCGACCGGACCACCGCGACACCGAAGATCCGCCAGCCGTGCCGACGCAGTGAGGCCGTGGAGGCGTAGCGGCCGAGGTCGCCGGCTGAGAAGAAGAGGGAGATGGAACGACCCAGGTCGACGGGGGTGCCGATGGGAGGCACGCTGAACAGGAACGAGCCCGGCTGATGACGGGAGGGCACCTCGAGCACCCGCGGCCGCAGGCCTGCGCCGGTGGCGAGGGTGACCATCTGGCCGAGGGCGGCCCTCCCGCGGGGGGTGGGGGTGCCGATAGGCACCGTGACCTGGCGCGCGGACACCGGCCCGAGGGAACGCGCGATGCGGTGGAGCTGTCGGCCGTTGGCGGCGCGGATCTGGAAGGACACGTGTGCGGAGGGCACCCGCAGGGTGGCGCAGACGGCACACACGTGCGGTCGTCGCAGCACGGGGACGCCGTTGACGGTGTGCCAGGGGAGGCCGGCGAAGCGCTGGTCCCCGATCCGGACGTAGAGGGTGGGCAGGCCCGGCGGGCACTCGCGGTCCGCAGGCGTGAGCAGCGAGGTGAAGAGCACCGTCGGTCGGGCCGCGGTGACTCCGTCGCAGCCGACCTCGTCGGTGCCCCACGACGCGGGCACGCGCAGCGCCCAGCCGTTGAGGCCGACCGTCCGGGTGCTGGCCCGGCCCGACGGGTCGAGCGCCCATGGCGGTGGCGCGTCAGGCGCAGCGGCGGCGGCAGCCGGCGAGTCCTCCCCCAAGCTGCGCACCAGGTGCACCGCACCCGAGACCAGGACGAGGCCGGCGAGCAGGGCGGCAGTCATTCCGGTGGCACGCCGCCGCCTCCGACGTCGTACGTCGTGAGCGTCGGCCATCAGGTCGGGGGGCGGCAGGCTCATCGACTGGTCCTGACGGTGCTGCTCCACGAGGCCGACGAGGGCCTGTTCGCCGATCGCCCGTCCGGAGCCGCCCGGCTGCACGGCCGCGAGTGCCCGCTCGAGCCGCTGCGAGACCGTGGCCGGCCGCACGGCGAGCACGTCGGCCAGCTGGAGCTCGTCGAGCCCGGCGACGTAGCGGAGCACCAGGACGTCGCGTGAGCGCGGCTCGAGCGGCTGCAGGGCCAGGGTCAGGGCCGGGGCGACCGGTTCGAGTACGGCCTCCTCCGGCGCCGGGAGGTGGTGATCGGGGAGAGGCGGCGGGGCGTTGCCGGGCTCGGCCTTCTCGCCGCGCCAGGTGCGTCCACTCGGTTCATAGAGGCCGGCGAGGAGCTGGGTCAGCACCTCGCCGTCCGTGGTGTCGTCCTGCCAGACCCGGGCCCAGTGCTGGTAGCTGCGCACCAGGGCTTCGGCCACGAGCGCCTCGGCTCGCTCGGCCTCGCAGCCCAGCAGCAGCGCGGTGCGGAGGAGCGTTGACCAGTGCGTCCCGACGTACGCCGTGAAGTCGTCGTCGGTGCTCATGGGTTCCCTCGTTACCGGCCCGTGCCGTCCTGGCTCATGACTGCCGGGCCTGCATCTTGACCCGGTTGGTGAGCTCGCTGACCTGGTTGAACACCGCGCGCCGCTCGGCGAGGAGCTGGTTGATCTTGCGATCGGCGTACATCACGGTGGTGTGGTCGCGGTTGCCGAACTGGGCGCCGATCTTCGGCAGTGACAGGTCGGTGAGCTCGCGACACAGGTACATCGCGATCTGGCGGGCCATGACCAGGTGCCGGCCGCGGCTCGGTCCGGTCAGCTCGTCGATCGAGAGGCCGAAGTATGCGGCGGTCTGGGCGATGATCAGCGCCGCGGTGATCTCGGGCTCGCCGCCCTCGGGGATCAGGTCCTTCAGCACGATCTCGGCCAGGGTCATGTCGACCTCCTGGCGGTTGAGGTTGGCGAAGGCGGTGACCCGGATCAGGGCACCCTCGAGCTCGCGGATGTTGGTCTGGATCTTGCTGGCGATGAACTCCAGCACGTCGGCCGGCGCGCTGAGCCGGTCCATGGCGGCCTTCTTGCGCAGGATCGCGATCCGGGTCTCGAGGTCAGGGGGCTGGACATCGGTGATCAGGCCCCACTCGAACCGGTTGCGGAGCCGGTCCTCGAGCGCCTCGAGGCGCTTGGGGGCCCGATCGGAGGTGAGCACGATCTGCTTGTTGGCGTTGTGGAGGGTGTTGAAGGTGTGGAAGAACTCCTCCTGGGTCTGGGTCTTGCCCTCCAGGAACTGGATGTCGTCGATCAGCAGCACGTCGACGTCGC
>JAWWPM010000349.1:0-6906 GCA_033854915.1 Nocardioidaceae bacterium | reverse complement strand
CGAGGAGTACGCCCCCGTGGTCGAGGCGTTCGTTCTCGACGGCCAGCAGGCACGCCTGACGCAGGCGGCCCTCGAGACGCTGGCGGTGGTCGCCGACCGGCAGCCCGTCTCGCGCGCGCGGGTCTCGGCGATCCGGGGGGTCAACGTCGACGGGGTGATGCGCACGCTGCTGACCCGTGGACTGGTCGAGGAGGCGGGCCACGACCACACGTCGGGTGCCAACCTCTACCGCACGACGTCGTACTTCCTGGAGCGGATCGGGGTCACCTCGCTCGACGACCTGCCCGAGCTCGCTCCGTTCCTACCGGATCTCGGCGACCTCGGCGATCTCGGGGACTTCGGGGACTTCGGGGACGAGATGGTTGCCGCGGGCGCCGGTCTCGAGGAGTGAGGTCCGGGTGACCGGACACGTGGTCGAGCCGGACGCGGACGGCCTGGTCCGGCTGCACAAGCTCCTGGCCCGCTCCGGCGTCGCCTCGCGCCGCAAGTGCGAGGAGCTGATGCTGGAGGGCGAGGTGACCGTCGACGGCGAGGTGGTGACCCGGCTCGGCACCAAGGTCGACCCGCTCACCGCCGTGATCCGGGTCTCCGGGCAGCGCCTGCCGCCGGTCTCGCCGCATGTCTACCTCGTGCTCTACAAGCCGACCGGGGTCGTCTCCACGATGTCCGACCCGCAGGGTCGGCCCACGATCAGCGACCTGGTCGCCGACCGGCCCGAGCGCCTCTTCCACGTGGGCCGGCTCGACACCGACACCGCGGGTCTGCTGCTGCTCACCAACGACGGGGAGTTCGCCCAGCGCATGGCCCACCCGTCGTACGAGGTGGACAAGACCTACGTCGCCGAGGTCGACGGCCGGGTCAGCAAGACGACCGTCGAGCAGCTGCTGGCCGGCGTGGAGCTCGACGACGGGCCGGTGACCGTGTCGGCCGCCCGCGTGGTGGGCCAGGGCGTCCAGGACCGCTCGATCATCGAGCTGGTGATCCACGAGGGCCGCAACCGGATCGTGCGCCGCCTGCTCGACCAGCTCGGCCACCCGGTCCGCAAGCTGACCCGGATCGCGATCGGGCCCATCCAGCTGACCGGGCTCAAGGCCGGCGAGCTGCGCGACCTGACCAACGACGAGCTCGGCGCACTGCTGGACGCCGCCAAGCTCTGACTGGTCCCGCGCCGGCAGCACGGTCGTGCTGGTTCATCAAGGTAGGTAGGTGAACCCGCACTTCCCATGCCCGATTCGTGATGGGAAGTGCGGGCTCGTCCCCCTACCTTGATGAAGCGACAGGCCATCCAGTCGCGTGACGGCGGGTGATCGTCAAAGGGGCCGCACCCGACGCCCGGGCGTGAGACTCTCGGGCCATGACTCGGGTCCGACACCTGCTGGCCACCGTCACTCTGGTCGGCGTGTTGACCGGCTGCGGCACCGTCCACCCGACGATCAAGGACCTGCAGGCGGTGCCCGGTGCGACCCTGCAGTACCCCGGCAGCGTCGAGATCGTGGGCGGTGGCGTCGAGTCGGACTCCAACATCATGGCCAAGAACCCCGCTCACCTGGGGTCCTCCCGCTGTGTCGGGGCGTCGCGCGAGACGTGGGCCCCGTGGTTCGAGCAGCAGCTGGCCGCGAACGGCTGGGAGCTGCAGCACAACTCGACCTTCCCGGGCACCGATGGCGACGCGCTGGTGGGCGAGTGGCGTCACGGCGACTACCTCTTCGACCTCTACGACCTCTCGGCGGCACACCTCGCGTCGCTCGTAGAGCAGTACGGCGGGCCGGCGGGTTGCGCGTACGGGTACGAGACCCGGGTGACCGCACCGGTGATGGACAGCGCCCAGTGACGCCGCGTCCGCGCCGTTAGGGTTTCCCCGTGGCAGTCAGGGCGGTGCGGGGCGCGACCCAGCTCGAGCAGGACTCGCGCGACCACATGCTGGAGCGGGTCGCGGAGATGGTGACCCAGGTGATGGACGCCAACGGCTGGGTGGTCGACGACTTCATCTCGATCATCTTCACCGCGACCACCGACCTGGTCTCGGAGTTCCCGGCGTACGCCGCCCGGATGCTGGGGTTCACCGACGTGCCGCTGATCTGCACCCGTGAGCTGGAGATCGAGGGCTCGATGCCGCGGGTGGTGCGGATGATGGCGCACGTGGAGAGCGACCTGCCGCGCTCGGACATCACCCACGTCTACCTGCACGGCGCCGCCGACCTGCGGCGCGACCTGGCCCGGGTGCGGGCCGTGCCCGACGAGCCGTCCGGTGACTGAGCGGCTGCCGGAGCCGGTGCTGGTCGTCGGCACCGGTCTGCTCGGCACCTCGCTCGGCCTCGCGCTGCGCCGTCACGGCATCGACGTGCTGCTCTCCGACCGCAACCCGGAGCACGTCCGCACGGCGTCCGGGCTCGGCGCCGGTCGCCCGTACGACGGCGAACGCCCCGGGCTGGTGGTGGTCGCGGTGCCGCCCGACCATGTGGGCGCCGAGGTGGCGCGGGCGCTGCTCGAGACCGATGCGCTGGTCACCGACGTCGGGAGTGTGAAGACCGCACCGCTGCGTGCGCTGGAGGGCATCGCGGGCAGTGAGCGGTACGCCGGCAGCCACCCGATGGCGGGCAGCGAACGGTCCGGACCGCTCGCGGCCAGCGCCACGCTGTTCGACGGGCGCCCGTGGGCGGTGACCCCCCACGAGACGTCGGCGCCGGCAGCGGTGGAGGCGGTGGTCGAGCTGGCCCGCCTGGCCGGCGGGAGCGTCGTACGCCTGAGCCCTGAGGAGCACGACCTGGCCGTGGCCCGGACCTCGCACCTGCCCCATCTGCTCGCGGTGCTGGTCGCGGGCCGGCTGGCCGACGCCCCGACCGAGCACCTGGCGCTGAGCGGGCAGGGTGTGCGCGACGTGACCCGGGTGGCCGGCGGCGATCCCGCGCTGTGGGAGCAGATCGTGACCGGCAACGCCTCGGCGGTCGCCGGGCTGCTGACCCAGGTGCGCGACCAGCTGGACGTGCTGATCGACGCGGTCAGCCAAGGCGAGCGCGAGCCGCTGGCGGCGATCCTCGAGCGGGGCGTGGCCGGCACCCTCGCGATCCCGGGCAAGCACGGCGGGCCGCCGCGGCCGACCGGCTCCGTGTTCGTCTCCGTGCCCGACCATCCCGGCGAGCTGGCCCGGCTGTTCGCGGACGCCGGGGAGAGCCAGGTCAACATCGAGGACGTCCGGATCGACCACGACCCGGCCCGTGACACGGGCCAGGTCGAGCTGGTCGTCGACGAGGCGCGGGCCGAGCACCTGATGGCCTCGCTCGAGGCGCGCGGCTGGGCGATCCACCGCTAGGCGGCTCAGTCCAGGGCAGCAACGGGCTCCTGCGCCGGCACCTCCACCGGCACCGCCGCGGGGCGCAGCACGACCACGGCGAGACCGGCCGCCAGGGCACCCGTGCAGGCCGCGGCCACGAAGGCCAGGTGGTAGCCGCCGGTCAGCGCGGCAGCGTTGCTCGCGCCGGTGGCCGCGAGGTGGTGCGCCCGGTCGTTGGAGAGGCTGGAGAGCACGGCGAGACCGATCGCCCCACCCACCTGGACGGTGGTGTTGTAGAGACCCGATGCGACGCCCGAGTCGGCCGGGGTCGCGGTGGACATCGCCATCCCGGTCAGGGCCGGGAAGCCGAGGCCGGCGCCGAGACCGGTGAGCACCATCGCCGGCGCGATGTCGACGGCGTACGACGCGTCGACGGGCAGGCGGGCGTACAGGAGGAGTCCGGTGGTCAGGATGACCAGGCTCAGCACGAGGGTCGGCTGGGCACCGAGCCGGGCGGTGACCGCGGCGGCCAGGCGCAGGGACATCACGCCCATCACCAGGGTGGCCGGCAGGAAGGCCAGCCCGATCTGGAGCGGACCGTAGCCCTGCACGTTCTGCAGGTAGAGCGCGCCGAGGAAGAAGGTGCCGAACATGCCGACCACCAGCAGGCCCTGGACCAGGTTGGCGCCGGTGACGGTGCGCGAGCGGAACAGCCGCAGCGGGAGCAGGGGTTCGGCGACGACGGCCTGGCGGACCACGAACGCGACCAGCAGCACCACGGCGAGGGCGCCGGTGGCGGCGCTGGTGGTCAGCGAGCGGACGGTGACCTCGACGATCGTGTACACGCCGACCATCAGGCCGGCGGTGAGGAGCACCGCGCTGGTGGTGTCGGCGAGGCCGCGGGCGCTCTGCCGCGGTGACGGGTCGACGTACCGCAGCGTGCAGGCGGCGGTGGCGATGCCGACGGGGACGTTGACCAGGAAGATCCAGCGCCAGTCCAGCGCGGAGGTGAGCACGCCGCCGGCGAGCAGGCCGATCGAGCCGCCGGCCGAGGCGACGAAGCCGTAGACGCCGATCGCCTTGGCGCACTCCGCCGGGTCGGGGAAGAGCGAGACGATCATGCCGAGCACCACCGCCGAGGTCAGCGCGCCGCCGACACCCTGCACCAGTCGCGCGGCGACCAGCATCCAGGGCGTCGTCGCGGCCGCGCAGGCGAGCGAGGCGGCCACGAAGACGGCGAGACCGGTCAGGAAGACCCGTCGCTGGCCGACGAGGTCACCGACCCGGCCGGCCAGGAGCAGCAGCCCGCCGAAGGCGATCAGGTAGGCGTTGACGACCCACGACAGGTCGGTGGGTGCGAACCTCAGGTCCACCGCGATGGTCGGGAGCGCGACGTTCACGATCGTGGCGTCGAGCACGAACATCAGCACGCCCGCACACAGCGTGTAGAGGGCCAGCCAGCGGCGGCGGTCGGTCTCGGACATCGGTGGGGCTCCTTCGACGAGTCGGTGCTTCTACCCGTACGTCGAACGGCCGAGCGGGTTTTCGACAGTCAGTGCGGATTTCCCGGCGTGGGGCCGCTCCCGCGGAATCAGCCCCACGGGTGGGTCGCCGGTAGG
Organism: Nocardioidaceae bacterium; assembly: GCA_033854915.1. Taxonomy (GTDB): domain Bacteria; phylum Actinomycetota; class Actinomycetes; order Propionibacteriales; family Nocardioidaceae; genus Nocardioides. The sequence goes on along the minus strand of JAWWPM010000349.1, from coordinate 2,016 downwards.
CTGGACCCTTGCTCGGTGCCCCTCGGTGGCCGGCCGGGCACACCCGTGGTCTGGGCCCCTTGTTGACGGGCTCGGGCCACTCCCCAGCGAGGTCAGGAAGGGTTTTAGTGAGCGATCATGCACGCACCGGCGTCGTCGTCGCCATCGACGGCCCGTCCGGCTCCGGCAAGTCGAGCACGTCGCGCGGCGTCGCGGCCCGGCTGGGCCTGCGCTACCTCGACACCGGGGCGATGTACCGCGCGATCACGTGGTGGATGCTCGAGCAGGGCGTGCCCGTCGACGACCCAGAGGCGGTCGCGGCGCGCTGCGCCGAGCCCGTGATCGCGTCGGGCACCGACCCGCTGGCCCCCACGATCACCGCCGACGGTGTCGACGTCTCCGAGGCGATCCGCAGCCCCAGGGTGACCGGCGCCGTGTCCGCAGTCAGCGCCGTGCCGGAGGTGCGGGCCCGCCTGCTGCTCCTGCAGCGCGAGACCATCGACGGCGGCGGCATCGTGGTCGAGGGCCGCGACATCGGCTCCGCGGTCGCTCCCGACGCCGAGGTGAAGGTCTACCTGACCGCCGACGCGGGGGCCCGCGCCGCGCGCCGGGCGGCCGAGGAGGGCGGCTCCGACCTGGCCGCCACCGAGTCGTCGCTGCTCGCCCGCGACCGGATCGACTCCACGCGCACCGCCTCGCCGCTCACCATGGCCGCGGGCGCCGTCCACCTCGACACCACGCCGTACACCTTGGACGAGGTCGTCGACCTGATCGTGGGCTGGGTCGAGGACAGGGCCGAGGGCCCCCGATGACCGCCCGGCGGCACCCGCCGACCTGGCTCCTGCACGGCGGCCGTCCGACGTCGCGCTGGATCATCCGGCGCAGGTACGACGTGCGCGTGCACGGCGGCGCGAACGTCCCCGCCCGCGGCCCGGTGATCGTGGCCGCCAACCACACCGGGATCATCGACGGGCCTCTGCTGGCGATCTTCAGCCCGCGGCCGGTGCACGCGCTGACCAAAGAGGAGATGTTCGACGGCCGGCTCGGGCGCTTCCTGCGGCTGACCGGACAGATCCCGCTCGACCGCACCCACACCGACCGCAGCGCGGTCCGCGCCTGCCTGCACGTGCTCGAGCACGGGGGAGCGGTCGGCATCTTCCCCGAGGGCAACCGCGGCGCCGGCGACCTGACCGAGTTCCGCAACGGCGCGGCGTACCTCGCCCTGGTCAGCGGCGCACCGATCGTGCCGCTGACGATGTTCGGCACCCGCCCCGCCGGCGGCGGCAAGGACGCGCTGCCCACCCCGAAGGCCGTCCTCGACCTGGTCTACGGCGCTCCGTTCCACGTCACCCCCCGACCCTGGCCCCGGACCAAGCGTCTGGTCGCGGCCACCTCGACCCAGCTGCACGAGCGGATGCGCGCCGAGCTCGAGGCGGGGCTGGCCCTCACCGGCCAGACCCTGCCCGGCCCGATCCCGGCCACGTCCGCGAAGGAGATGTCATGACAGTCAACGACGAGCTCGACCTGACCGCCGGCCCGGTGCCGGTGCTGGCGGTGGTCGGCCGGCCCAACGTCGGCAAGTCCACCCTGGTCAACCGGATCCTGGGCCGCCGCGAGGCGGTCGTGGAGGACGTACCGGGCGTGACCCGCGACCGGGTCTCCTACGACGCGGTGTGGGCGGGCCGGGCGTTCACGGTGGTCGACACCGGCGGCTGGGACCCCGACGCGCGCGGGATGGCCGCCTCGATCCGAGCCCAGGCCGAGGTCGCGGTGACCCTGGCCGACGCGGTGCTGTTCGTGGTCGACGCGACGGTCGGCATCACCGACGCCGACGAGGCCGTCGTACGCGTGCTGCGGGCCTCGAAGAAGCCGGTCATCCTGGCCGCCAACAAGGCCGACGACCAGCGGATCGAGGCCGAGTCGCACAGCCTGTGGCACCTGGGCCTGGGCGAGCCGTTCCCGGTCTCGGCCCTGCACGGCCGCGGCTCCGGTGACATGCTCGATGCGATCATCGCCGCGCTGCCCGATCCTCCGCCG
>JAWWPM010000348.1:0-3430 GCA_033854915.1 Nocardioidaceae bacterium | reverse complement strand
CCCTCGGCCAGCAGCTTCACGGTCGCCTCGGAGACCGCCTCCTCGCCCGGCCGGGCGTGGGTCAGGGTCTCGGTGATCACCCGCCACGACTCCACGGTGAGGTATGACGGGCGGGTGCCGTCGACCTCCTCGGCCAGCAGCAGCTCGAAGGACGCGTCGGCCGCCTCGAAGGTGTAGCCGCGCGACTCCATCTCCTTGACCCGGGCGGTCACCCTGTCGACCAGCGCCCGGTCGCCGGACAGGTCGTAGCCGAGCTCGCGACCCTTGAGCTCGATGGAGGCCCGGCCGGCCATGTCGCTGACCAGCAGCCTCATGTCGTTGCCGACGCCGACCGGGTCCATGTGCTGGTACAGGGCGGGGTCGATCTTGATCGCGCTGGCGTGCAGCCCCGCCTTGTGCGCGAAGGCAGACGCACCGACGTAGGGCTGGCGCGACGCGGGCGGCACGTTGGTGACCTCGGCGACGGCGTGCGCGATCCGGGTCGCGTCCGCGAGGAGCCCGGCCGGCAGCACCCGGCGGTCCAGCTTGAGCTCGAGGTTGGCCACGACGGCGACGAGGTCGGCGTTGCCGGTGCGCTCGCCGTACCCGTTGATCGTGCCCTGCACGTGCGTGGCGCCGGCGTCGACCGCGGCCAGCGTGTTGGCGACCGCGCAGCCGGTGTCGTTGTGGCAGTGGATGCCCACGCGCCCCGAGGTGGTCGACACGACGTCGTGCACCACGTCGGCGACCCAACCCGGCAGCATCCCGCCGTTGGTGTCGCAGAGCGCGACCACGTCGGCGCCCGCGTCGTACGCCGTCCGCAGCACCTCGAGCGCGTAGTCGCGGTCGGCGCGGTAGCCGTCGAAGAAGTGCTCGGCGTCGAGGAAGACCTGCTGCCCTTCGGCGCGCAGGTGGCTGACAGTGTCGCGCACCATCTCGAGGTTTTCCGCCAGCGTCGTGCGCAGGGCGAGCTCGACGTGGCGTGGGTGTGACTTCGCGACCAGGGTCACGACCGCGGCGCCGCTGTCGCGCAGGGCGGCGATCTGCGGGTCGTCGGCCGCCCGTCCGCCAGGCCTGCGGGTCGCGCCGAAGGCGGTGAGCCGGGCATGGTGCAGGTCGAGCTCGTCGCGGGCGCGCGCGAAGAACTCGGTGTCCTTGGGGTTGGCACCCGGCCAGCCGCCCTCGATGTAGCCGACGCCGAGCTCGTCGAGCTGCCGCGCGATGGTCAGCTTGTCGGCGACGGAGAGGTTGAGGCCCTCCTGCTGCGCACCGTCGCGCAGGGTGGTGTCGTAGACGTGGAACGCGCCCTGCAGGTCCATCGTGGTCCGTCCTGGTCGTGCCGCTCGTGCCGGGGGGTGAGGTTGCCGTGGGAAACAAAAAGACCCCCCGTTGGGACGAGAGGTCTGCGCGCCGGGTGCTGCCCGGCGCGCTAGGTGAAGAAGATGTTGGTGCTGCACACGACGTCCATGGTGCCACGAGGCCCGGGAGGGGGCGTGCGGATCTCAGGATCCGGCCCCTATGTGGAGCGGCGCCCCGAAGGGCGACCAGCCCACGTGGGCGCCGGCCTCGTGGCCGACCACCCCGGCCAGGCCGAGCAGCAGCACCGTGGCGATCGCCCAGCGCAAGGTGCGCCGGCTCACCGACTGGGCGACCACGCGCACCGGCCAGCGCAGGTGGCCCGAGCCGGGACCGACCCACAGGCTCAGCACCAGGCAGAGCCCGGAGACGGCCAAGGTGCTGGTGACGCTCAGGCTGGCGGCGTAGCAGACCAGGGCACCGGCGGCGCAGATCCCCAGCGCCCAGAGGGCGAGGAGCACGGCCCCGGGGATGGCCAGCACGAGGTACCACGGCGCGGACAGCGGCCCCAGCAGCACGTCGTACCATCGGGCGCCGCGCAGGCGGCGCCGGTCGCCGGCCGCGGTGACGACCATCGTGCAGGTGCGCAGGAGCCAGGCGCCGAGCAGCAGCACGGATGTCGCGAGGTAGGGCCAGGCCGCCACGGCCGCCGCCCCCGCCATCGCGACCACCGAGAGCAGGACGCCGCGCCGGAGCAGCAGCAGCGGGCTCTCGCGGGCCGGGACCGGCTGGAGGTCGAGGGGCAGGTCGTCGGGGTCCTCCGCGCCCGCGGGCTGGAGGAGGCCGGGCACCGTGAACTGCCGGGTGGGTGGCGCGCGGAACCGGTCGGTCTCCGCCTCCGCCTCGACCGGCGCTCCGGACAGCCAGGTCGGGGCGTCGGCACGGTCGTGCGCTGCGATCGCCAGGGGGATGGTGAACGGATCCTCCTCGGCCGGGTCCGGTGCCCAGGTGGGTGCGCTGGTCGGCGCCCGGGCGGACAGCCAGGCCTGGAGGTCGGCCACCGTCGGCCGGCGCGCCGGATCGGGTTGGAGCGCGGCCGCCACGATCGAGCGGATGTCGTCGGGCAGCCCGGCCAGGTCGTGCTCGCCGCGACGGACGCGGTCCATGACCGCCATCGCCGGCCCGCGGCCGAACGGCGGATGGCCGGTGCCGGCGAACGCCACGGTGGCGGCCCACGAGTGGACGTCCGAGGCGGTGGTCGCGTCATCGCCGTAGAGGATCTCGGGCGCGAGGTAGCCCGGCGTGCCCAGCAGCCAGCCGGTGTGGGTCAGCTTGGGGTCGTCGGCGACCCGGGCCAGGCCGAAGTCGATCAGGATCGGGGTGCGGCCCTCGAGCAGCACGTTGCTGGGCTTGACGTCGCGGTGCAGGACCCCGGCCGCGTGCACGCTGGCCAGGCCCTCGGCCAGGCAGCGGGCGAACCAGCGCAGGTCGTCCCCACGGATCGGGCCCTCCTCCGGCACGTGGTCGTGCAGGCTCAGGCCCGGCACGTAGCGGGTCGCGACGTACGGCGTGGGCGCCCACGGGTCTGCGTCGACGATCTCGGCGATCCAGCGGCTGCGGATGCGCTCCAGGGAGCCGACCTCACGCGCCAGCCGGGCCCGGGCCTCATGGTCGCCGACGATGTGTGGCCGCAGGACCTTGAGCGCCACGCGAGGTCCGCCCGGCTTCCGGGCCAGGTGCACGACGCCCATGCCACCCTCGCCGAGCGGCGAGAGCAGCTCGTAGTCACCCACCGTGCGCGCGGATGAGGGCTGGACGGACACGCGCCCCACGGTACCGGCGGATGGACGTCTACCGGCGCACGCAGGCCCTCCGACCGGCTCAGGACACGACGGTGTCGAGGTGCCCGGCGAACCCGTAGTGGTCGTTGCGAGGCCGGTAGTCGGCCAGCTTCCCGGTGCGCGACAGGACGGTGCGCCCCTGCTGGACGAGCCGACCGCGGTGCCGTGGGGCGCCGTACTCGATGAAGGTGCGCTGCCGTTTGGAGGCGTCGGAGGCCCACAGGTGGTGGTCGATGCTGGCCCGCTCGATCGGCATCTCGTAGAGATCGAGGACCAGACGGCCGTCCTCGTAGAGCCGGCCCACGAGGTAGCTG
>JAWWPM010000347.1:0-6778 GCA_033854915.1 Nocardioidaceae bacterium | reverse complement strand
TGCGCGCGGCCGCCCGCGCGCGGCTGGCAGAGCGGCTGCACCTGCCCCGGCGGGTCGACCCGGTCGTGCTCGTGGAGTCCGTGGCCGGCCGCAGCGGCCGGCCGGCGGTCGACGTCGCTGCCCTCCTCGACCCGCACGCCGCCGCACCCGTCTCCGACCGGGACCTCACGGTCCTCGCCGATCAGCTGACCGAGCTCGACAGAGAGGTGTCACACCCATGACCGACTCCCCCCACGCCGCCACCGAGGACGCTCGGGACCGACTCGGGGCCGTCCGCGCCGAGGTCGCCAAGGCGGTGGTCGGCCAGGACGCGGCCGTGTCCGGTCTGCTGGTGGCCCTGCTGTGCGGCGGCCACGTGCTCATGGAGGGCGTCCCGGGCGTGGCCAAGACTCTGCTCGTGCGCAGCCTCGCGGCGTCGCTGTCGGTGCAGACCCGGCGGGTGCAGTTCACGCCCGACCTGATGCCGGGCGACATCACCGGCTCGATGGTGATCGACAGCTCACGCGGCGAGCTCACCTTCCGCGGTGGCCCGGTCTTCACCAACCTCCTGCTCGCCGACGAGATCAACCGCACCCCACCCAAGACGCAGTCGGCCCTGCTGGAGGCGATGGAGGAGGGCCAGGTCTCCGTGGACGGCGTCTCCCACGCGCTGCCGCGGCCGTTCCTGGTGGCCGCCACCCAGAACCCGGTCGAGTACGAAGGCACCTACCCGCTCCCCGAGGCCCAGCTCGACCGTTTCCTGCTCAAGGTGGTGCTGCCGGTGCCCGACCGCGAGGCCGAGCTGGAGATCGTCAGCCGCCACGCCGCCGGCTTCGACCCCCGCGACGTGCCCGCCTCGGGGGTCACGGCGGTGGCGGGTGCCGATGACATCGCGGCCGGCCAGCGGGGCGTCCGCGAGGTGCAGGTCTCCCCCGAGGTCGCGGCGTACATCGTCGACATCGCCCGCGCCACCCGCCAGTCGCCGTCCCTCGGCCTCGGCGCGAGCCCGCGCGGCGCGGTCGCCCTGATGCGTACGGCGCGTGCCTGGGCCTGGCTGTCGGGTCGCGGGTTCGTGACCCCCGACGATGTGAAGGCGCTCGCCCAGGCGACCCTGGCGCACCGGCTGTCCCTACGCCCGGAGGCCGAGCTGGAGGGCGTCGACGTCAGCGCCGTCCTCGACTCGGCCCTCGGCTCGGTCGCGGTCCCGAGGTAGGCATGGCCATCACCTGGCGGGTCCCGCTCCTGCTGCTGCTGGGGCTGGTGGCGGTCGTCCTCCGGCCCGAGGTCTCCACCGCCTGGCTGTGGGTGCTCGCGGTGCTGGTGCTGACCGGCCTCGACCTGGCGCTGGCAGCCTCGCCGGCGGTGGTCGGGCTCGACCGGCTGCCCACCGGGCGGGTCCGGGTCGGCGCCGACACCGCTTCGACCCTGGCGATCGAGAACACCGGCAAGGGCCGCGTCTCGCTGCTCGTGCGGGACGCCTGGCAGCCCAGCGCCGGGGCGCACGACAACCGACACCGGGCCCGGCTCAGCCCGGGCGACCGCGGCCTGCTGACCACGCCGCTGCGGCCCACCCGGCGCGGTGAGCTGCGGGCGCTCGGCGTGACGGTCCGCAGCCTGGGCCCGCTCGGCCTGGCGGCGCGGCAGGCCACCCGCGACCTGCCCGGCGCGCTGCGTGCGGTGCCGCCGTTCGAGTCACGCAAGCACCTGCCGTCGCGGCTGGCCCGGCTGCGCGACCTGGACGGCCGTTCGGCGGTGCGGGTGCGCGGCCAGGGCACGGAGTTCGACTCGCTGCGCGAGTACGTCCGCGGAGACGACGTCCGGTCCATCGACTGGCGCGCCAGCGCCCGCAACCGCGGGGTGGTGGTCCGCACCTGGCAGCCCGAGCGCGACCGGCGGGTGGTGATCGTGCTCGACACGTCGCGCGTCTCGGCCGGACGCGTCGACGACGTACCCCGGCTCGACTCGGCGATGGAGACGGCCCTGCTGCTGACCGCGCTCGCCTCCCGCGCCGGTGACCGGGTCGACGTCGTCGCCGGTGACCGCCGGGTCCGCGCCCGGCTGCGCCTGGCCGGGGCCCGCGATGCCACCAGTCGGCTCGAGGACGCCCTCGCCGGCCTGGACCCCGAGATCGCGGAGGCCGACTGGAACGCCCTGGCCGGGGCGGTGCAGTCGCTGGGTCGCCAGCGTGCCCTGGTCTGCCTGCTCACCCCGCTCGAGCCGTCGGCGGTCGAGGAGGGTCTGCTCCCGGTGCTCCCGGTGCTGGTGCGCCACCACCGCGTCGTCCTGGCGTCGGTGCGCGACCCCGAGCTGGAGCGGATGGCCGCCGACCGCGCCGGCCTCGACGAGGTCTACGCCGCGGCCGCGGCCGAGCAGAGCCTGGCCCGCCGGCGTCACACCGCCGACCTGCTGCGGACCCTCGGCGTCGACGTGATCGACGCACCGGCCGACGACCTGCCGCCGGCGCTGGCCGACCACTACCTGGCGCTCAAGGCCCGCGGGCTCCTCTGAGCGCTGCGGGCTAACGCTGCGCAGCCACCCGGTCCTCGAGCAGGCGCGCGTCGATGTCCCCGGTGTGGCCCCGCAGCACCGCGCGCCGGCCGAGCCCGAAGACGTAGGCGAAGAACGTCGCCTCGGCCAGCACGCCCACGGCGATCCGGGCCACGGTCGGCAGCCCGCTCGGGGTCACGAAGGCCTCGATGCAGCCACTCACCGCGAGCACACCGACCAGCCCCAGAGCGACGGTGCCCGCGGTGCGTCCCTCGCGTGCGAACGACTGGGCGCGGGTGAGATCGCCCGGCTCGACCCACGACCAGAACAACCGGAACCCCACGCCCCCGGCGACGAACACCGCGGTCAGCTCGAGCAGCCCGTGCGGGAGGATCAGCCCCCAGAACTCGGCGGCATGCCCGTGCCGGGTCATGATCGAGCCGATCACCGCGAGGTTCGCGACGTTCTGGAACAGCAGGTAGACCACCGGTGCTCCCAGGGCGCCGAGGGCCAGGCAGAGCGCGGCCACCCAGACGTTGTTGACCCAGACCTCGGCGGCGAAGTGCGAGGCGGCGTACTGGCTGTAGTAGCCGGAGAAGCGGTGGTTGACCAGCTGGTCGATGTCGCGCGGCGACAGCAGCCGCTGCTCGACGTTGGGGTGGTCCAGCAGCCACCACATCATCACGCCGGTGGCCACGACGTTGCCCAACGCCGTACCGATCCACCACCAGCGCAGGCGGTACAGAGCGGCCGGGAACCGCTCCAGGACAAACGTGCGTACGCCGTGCCAGGTGCCGGCGCCGGAGCTCCCCGAACGGTTGCGGGCCCGGCTCAGCAGCAAGGACAGGTAGGTGATCACGCTCGCGTCGGGCGCGGAGGTGCGGATCACCGACAGGTGCGTGGCGACGCGCTGGTAGCGCTCGACGAGCTCGTCGCTCTCGTCACCGTCCAGCCGGCGCTTGCCGGTCAGCGCTTCGAGCCGGGCCCACTCCGCGTGGTGCGCCAGCACATACGCGTCCAGGTCCACGCGCCGAAGCCTATGCTCGAAGGCGATGTCCTCACCGGAGTTCGCGATGCTGACCGAGGACGACCTCGTCACCGGCGAGGCCGTCGCGCTCGACCTGCCCGCGGCCACCGTCGGCGCCCGGATCGCCTCCGGGCTGCTCGACGTGCTCGCGCTGGGCACCGTCGCCGTCGCGGTGCTCTTCGTGGCCCTGGTCTCCAGTGCGCACACCGACGGCGCCCTGCAGCACGTGGCCCTGGTCGGCTCGCTGATGCTGGTCTTCCTGGTCTACCCGACCGTGCTGGAGACCCTCACCCACGGCCGCTCGCTCGGCAAGATGGCGATGGGGCTGCGCGTCGTCCGCGACGACGCCGGTCCGATCACGGCGCAGCAGGCGTTCGTCCGGGCCCTGATCGGGGTCGTCGAGATCTACGCCCTGTCCGGCGGCCCGGCGTTCTTCAGCTGCCTGGTCAGCTCGCGGGGCAAGCGGCTCGGTGACTACGCCGCCGGCACCTACGTCGTACGCGACCGGGTGAAGCTCACGCTCCCGCCCCCGCCGCCGATGCCGGCACACCTGGCCGGCTGGGCGAACACCGCCGACCTGCGTGCGCCGCCGGTCGGGCTCGCGCTCGCGATCCGGCAGTACCTCGCCCGGCTGCCGGCCCTCGACCAGCCGACCCAGGTCCGGATCGGGGAGATGCTCGCCGAGCGGATGTCGGGGTACGTCGCGCCGGCACCGCCGCCGGGCACGACGCCGTGGGACTACCTCGCGGCCGTCAACGCAGCCCGCCGCGACCGCGACCTCGCCCGGCTGCGGCGCGACGAGGCCCTCCGGGCCCGGCTGACCGCCCGGGGCCAGTGACCCACCCGGCGCGAAGCCGCCGCGCGGATCGGTTGGGGCTCAGCGCATCATCCGGTGGTGGGTGGTGTGGAAGGTCGTGAAGGACGCGGTCCCGAGGGCCACGAACATCACCATGAAAGCGACGAACGCGAGCACCCCGAGGACCAGCAGGGCGGTGCCCACGATGCCCAGGATGCGTCCGGCGTTGGCCTCGGTGCGGCCACCCCAGGCCCCGCCCGACGCGTCGATCTCCTGCACCGCCTTGCCGCCGATGTTCCAGGCGAACGGCGCGATCACGCCGCACACCACCACCCCGAGGATGCCCAGCACCAGCGCGGTGGTGGCCTGCGGGTGGTTGGGGGGCAGCGGCGCGTACGCCGGGGCCGGTGGCTGCTGCGTCATGGGCGTCAGTGTGGCAGCGATGCGGCCCTTGCCGCGGCGGTAACGCGCGCCTAACGTCGTGGGCATGCCCGGAGGCAGCTGGGGCGGCGTTGCCTACATCGCCGAGGTGACCATCGTCGGCGCCGCGGTGCTCTGGGGCGTCCTCAACCTCCGCCGCCTCGGCGCCCTGGCCGTCGCGGTGGGTCGCCGGCTTCGGCTGCTGCCACCGGAGATCCCCGCGCCGGCGGGCATGCGGATCGAGCGGATCGCCGCGGACCTGCGCCGGATCCGGCCGCTCGTGATGCATCCCGCGATGGGCACCCCGATGGTCCGCCGGCGGGCCCTCGCCGCGGCGTACGACGACGCGCTGCTCGACGCCTGCCACGCCCTGGGCGTGCCGACCGAGCTGGACCGGATCACCGATGCGCTGGAGCGCGAGAGCGAGCGGCTCCGGACCGAGCACGAGCTGGCCGAGGCCGGCGTCGACCTCGGCTGATCAGACCCGCCGGTAGACGAGATCGGTGATCGCCCGGCCCGCCTCGACACCCTTGCGCTCGAACTTGGTGACCGGGCGCTCGGACCAGCGCTCGGTGACTCCCCCACGGAGCTCCGCAACGGCGTCGAGCACCGCGACCATCTGGTCGGCGTAGTCGGCCCAGTCGGTGGCCAGCCGCCACGTGCCCCCGGGCGCCAGGCGGCTCGTGGCGACGGTGGCGAAGGTCGCGTCCACGATCCGCCGCTTGTGGTGGCGGGTCTTGGGCCAGGGGTCGGGGAAGAACGTCCACAGCTCGGCCAGCCCGCCGGGCGCGACGAGGTGCTCGAGCGACCACACCGCATCCACCCCCATGAGCCGCACGTTGTCGGCGCCCGCGTCGGCCAGCTTCCAGAGGGAGTCCGCCACCCCGGGCCGCCAGACCTCGAGGGCCAGCACGTCGTACGCCGGCCGGGCGGCGGCCAGCACGGCGGTCGCCTCGCCGACGCCCGAGCCGATCTCCACGACGAGCGGCGCGTCACGGCCGAACCAGTCGGCGAGCGAGAACCCCGGCTCGTCGACGGCGGCGTCCGGGATCACCCACTTCTGGTGGTGCGCCGCCCAGGCCTCTGCCTGGTGGGGGGTGAACCGGTTGCCGCGCCGCGAGTAGCTCAGCACCTCCCGCACCCGGCGGCCGTCCTCGGTCAGCTTGTGGTGCGGGCGGGCGGGGGTGACACGCTCGTCCATCCCCCTACCCTGTCAGGGCGTCGAGCGCGTCGCTGAACACCTCCGTGTGGCGGTCGACGTCGGCCTCGGTGTGCGCCGGGCAGAACAGCGCCATGTTGTGGAACGGCGTCAGCAGCACGCCCCGGTTGAGGCACCACAGGTGCAGGAAACCCTCGAGCTCGTCGTCGACCGCTGCCGCCGCGGCGGCGCCGTCCCGTGGCGGCGGGCAGAACCAGTACTCCGCGCGGCAGCCCAGTCGCTGGACGTGCCACGCCAGGCCGTGCGCCTCGATCGCTGCGGCGACCCCGCTGGTGAACCGCTCGGCCAGGGGCACGGCGACCGCGAAGTCCTCCTCGCGCAGGGCCGTGGACAGGGTGGCCCGGATCGCGGCCAGGGCGAGGGCGCTGCCGGTGAGCGTGCCGCCGACGCCCGCCACGTCGATCTCATGGCCGAGCATCGGTCCCGACAGCCGCTCGGCGACCTCGGCGGTCATGCCGTACGCCGCGCAGGGGATCCCGCCGCCGATCGCCTTGCCGACGACCAGCAGGTCGGGCTCCAGTCCCCACGCCGCCGTGCAGCCTCCCGGTCCGGCGCACATCGTGTGCGTCTCGTCGATGACCAGCAGCACGCCGTGGCGTCGGGTGATCTCCCGGACCGCCGCCGAGTAGCCGTCGTCGGGCAGCACGATGCCGATGTTGGTCAGCGCGGGCTCCATGAGCAGGCAGGCGACATCACCCCGGCCCAGCCGCTCGTCGAGGGCCTCGAGGTCGTTGAACGGCACCACCGCCGTGGTGAGTGCGACGTCGACCTGCGGTCCCATCGCGCCCGGCCGCGGCACCACCCGGTCGCCGTCGAGCACGGCCAGCGTCTCGTCGACCGTGCCGTGGTA
>JAWWPM010000346.1:0-4943 GCA_033854915.1 Nocardioidaceae bacterium | reverse complement strand
CCGACCTGCCGGGCCAGGGCATCACGGTGGCCCTCTTCGAGCAGCCCTGGCGGGTGGCCGGCCGGCGCATCGCCACGGCTCCGCCGACGCTCGACGTCGGGCTGGAGGCGGCGGTGGCCCGGCTGCGTCCCACGTCGCCCTTCGTGCTGGGGGGTCGCTCCGCAGGCGCCCGGTCCGCGGCCCGGGGCGCGGCCCGGCTCGGCGCGGCCGGCTGCCTGGCCCTCGCCTTCCCGCTGCACCCGCCCGGCCGACCGGCCTCCTCGCGGCTCGGCGAGCTCGAGGGCGCGGGGGTGCCGACCCTGGTCGTGCAGGGCGAGCACGACTCGATGGGAAGGCCCGAGGAGTTCCCCGACACCACCGAGCTGGCCGTCGTACCCGCCGCTGACCACGGCTTCAAGGTGCCGGCCCGGGGACCCCTCAGCCAGGCCGAAGCGCTGGCTCTGGTGGTCGAGGCGACCCTGGGGTGGATCGTGCGCGAGGTGGCGGGGAATCCCTGAGCCGGGGCCGCTGTTGAGACCGACGTGCTCGCCCTCATGGATCGTCCCGCCGCCCCGGTATCGTGGGAGTCGATGACAGACCAACCTGACCTCTCCCGGCCCGGCCCCGCCGGCCCGGAGCTCGTCGCCGTCGACCCTGCCGAGATCGACCGGGCCACCGAGACCGACGCCGAGCGCACTGCGCGCTTCGAGCGCGACGCGCTGCCCTTCCTCGACCAGCTCTACGGCGCGGCGATGCGGATGACCCGCAACCCGACCGATGCCGAGGACCTCGTCCAGGAGACGTTCGCCAAGGCCTACGGCTCCTTCCACCAGTTCCGGCCCGGCACCAACCTCAAGGCCTGGCTCTACCGCATCCTGACCAACACGTTCATCAACACCTACCGCAAGAAGCAGCGCCAACCCCAGCAGTCGATGTCCGAGGACGTCGAGGACTGGCAGATCGCACGGGCCGAGTCCCACACCTCGACGGGCCTGAAGTCCGCCGAGAGCGAGGCGCTGGAGCACCTGCCCGACTCACAGGTGAAGGACGCGCTGCAGCGGCTCCCCGAGGAGTTCCGTCTGGCCGTCTACCTCGCCGACGTGGAGGGCTTCGCCTACAAGGAGATCGCGGAGATCATGGGCACTCCGATCGGAACCGTCATGTCCCGCCTCCACCGCGGGCGCCGTCAGCTGCGCGACATGCTCTCGGACTATGCGTCGGGCTACACCCGCGACGACGGCGAGCTGATCCCCGTCGGGCACGACCACACTCGTTCCAGTGCGGGGGGAGGGACGTCGTCGTGACCAGTGACGAGTCGTGCGCCGACTTCCTCGAGCGCATCGTGTACTTCCTCGACAACGAGCTCGACGAGGACGACGTCGCCGACGTTCGCGTCCACCTCGACGAGTGCGCCCCCTGCCTGCAGAACTACGACCTGCAGCGCACCGTGAAGGCGATGGTCGCGCGCTCGTGCCACGAGACCGCGCCCGAGGGGCTGCGTCAGCGCGTGCGCGTCCAGATCCAGCAGATCCAGGTGCGCTACACCGAGAGCTAGAGCCGAGCCGGCCCACCCGACGCCGACAGCACAGCAACAAGCCCCCGACCGAGGTCTCGACGGGGGCTCAGTGCACCTGGCAGCAGCGCTTACGCGTTGGGGCGCTTGCCGTGGTTGGCGGCCTTCTTCTTGCGGCCGCGACGCTTGCGTCCGGTCTTGCCCATGGTGTCCTCCTGGTCGTCGGCCCCGAAGGGCGATGGACATCCTCTCAGGTGGCGGGGGCGGAGCGAAATCCGTACGGCGCTCCCGGCGGTGCCTACAGTCGGCCCAGGAACCGCTCGGCGTCGACCACGACCCGGGTGACCTGGCCGGTGCCGAGCACGGGCCCGCCCCCGGCCTCGCGGGCCGAGACGCTGAACCTGCGCAGCCGGCCGTCGCTGAAGACCGGGGTGGCGCTCACCTCGATCCGGGCTCCGACCGGGCTGGCGCGGGTGTGCTCGATCTCGACCCGGGTGCCGACCGACGTCTCGCCCTCGGCCAGGTCGTCCTCGATCGCAGCGCACGTGGCCGCCTCGCACCAGGCCAGCAGCCGCGGGGTGCCGAGCACCGGCAGGCTGCCGGAGCCGAGCACGAGAGCCGTGTCGGCGTCGGTCACCGTGAAGGTCAGGGTGGTCACGCCTGCCCCCCGACGAAGTCGAGGCGGTAGGCGACCAGGTCGACGCCCGGCACCGGCGACCAGTCCAGCTCGGGGGCGCGGGCGAAGCCCAGCCCCTCGTAGATGCGGTGCGCCGGGGTCATCGTGGTCATGCTGCACAGCACCACGCCGCGCGACCCGTCGGCCCGGAAACCGTCGACGACGTGCTGGACGAGGGCCCGGCCGACCCCGCGACCCTGAGCCGCGGGATCCACCGCCAGCATCCGGAACTCGCCCTCGCCAGGCTGCGCCAGCTCGCGCCAGGGGGAGCCTTCGGGGCACGACGTCACCGAGCCGAGCACCGTGCCTCCTTCGTCCTGGCTATCGAGAGCCACCCACACCTCGGCCTCGAGGTCGCGCCGGGCGGTGTCTCGCAGGTGCTCGACGTAGTTGCTGTCCGAACCCTCGAGGTAGGGCGCGTAGGCGGCCACTGTCAGACGGCCCACCGTCTCCAGGTCCTGTGCTCGGGCACGCCTGATCACCACAGGCGTCAGATGCCGAACGTGCTGCGCGGGTAGGCCGCGGTCACGTCGGTGACCACGTTGACGAGGTACGGCGCACCCGAGGCGAAAGCACGGTCGAGCGCCGGGCCGATCTGCTTCGGGTCGGTGACCATCTCGCCGGCCCCGCCCAGGGCCTTGACCACCTCGTCGTACCGCGTCTGCTGCCCGAGGTCGGCGACCACGTCGTAGCCGTAGAGCATCTGCATCGGGCCCTTCTCAAGCGCCCACGCGGAGTTGTTGCCCATCACCATCACCACGGGCAGGTCGTGGCGCACCAGGGTGTCGACGTCCATCAGCGAGAAGCCGGCAGCGCCATCGCCGAGGAGCAGCGCGACCTGGGACGACGGCCGGGCCAGCCGGGCGGCGATCGCCGACCCGAGACCCGCGCCGAGGCAGCCGTAGGGCCCGGGGTCGAGCCAGCCGCCGGGGCGCTGGGGCTCGACGTACTTGCCGGCGAAGCTCACGAAGTCGCCGCCGTCGCCGATCACCACCGCGTCGTCGGCCAGCCGCGGAAGCAGCTCGCCGTAGATGCGGGCCGGGTGGATCGGGTCGGCCTCCGCGCGCAGCAGGTCGGCGTCGCGGGCGGCGGCCTCGCGGACCGTGTCCTGGAGGCTCGCCACCCAGGGGCTCCAGCCCGCCCGGTCACCGGTCTCGAGGGCCGCGAGCAGGCCTTCGAAGACCCTGGTCAGGTCGCCCGAGGCCGAGTCGGCGAGCGTCGCGTGCGTCGAGACCTGCCCGGGGGAGTCGGCGACGTGGACGACGCGGGCCGGCTCGGCGCCGTCCTTGCCGCCGAACACGCCGTAGCCCAGCCGGAAGTCGAGCGGCGTGCCGACCACGACCACGAGGTCGGCCCCGTTGAGGGCGGCACCGCGGGCCTTGGTCACCAGCAGCGGGTGCCCGCCGGGGATGACCCCACGGCCCATGCCGTTGGTGATCGCCGGGATGCCCAGCGCCTCGACGAAGGCGAGGGCGGCGGTCTCGGCACCGTCGGCCCAGACGTCGGTGCCGATGATCAGCACCGGCCGGGACGCCGCGCGCACGAGCCCCGCGATCCGGTCGAGGGCGTCGGTGTCCACCGGCTCCCGCGTCCGCGAGGCGTCGGGCACCGTCCCGGTCGCGGAGTTGAAGAACTCGTCCATCGGTACGTCGACGAACACCGGGCCGCGGTGGGCCGAACCCGCTGCGCGGAACGCGTCGTCGAACCCGGTCAGCACGTCGGCGGCGGTCGGGATGGTGCGGGCCAGCTTGGTGATCGACTCGACGATCGGCGGCTGGTCGAGCTCCTGGAGGCTCCCGCTGCCCCAGCGGTTCTGCGGGGCGCGACCGCCGACCACGACCATCGGCGAGCCGGCGAACTGGGCCTGGGCGATCGCGCTGATGCCGTTGGTGACACCCGGCCCGGCGGTCAGCACGGCGAGGCCGGGGACCCGGGTCAGCTTGCCGGTGGCCTCGGCCGCGAACGCGGCGGTCTGTTCGTGTCGGACGTCGAGCAGCCGCATCGGCGGCTCGGCCTTGACCGCGCCGTCGTACATCGGGAAGACGTGAGCTCCGGAGAGGGTGAACATGGTCTCGACGCCGTGTGCCCGCGCGACCGCGACCGCGAGCTCACCGGAGTGCCCGCTGATCTCGCCGGGGGCGGGGGAGTGGGTCGGGACGGTCTGGGGTTCGGTCATGAGCGCAGGCTACCGATCGGCCGCGCGAGCCTCACCCGGGTGAGGTGAGCATCACGCCGGGGCGGCGATGTAGGTCGCGTTGGTGGTGCGAAGCGCGTCCATGACCGCGAGCAGCAGGTCGGCGCGGATGCCGATCGGCTCCGGCGCGAGGGCGATCTGCAGGTGGAGGGCGCGCAGGAACGCCTCGGGGTTGCCGGTGGTCAGGAACGGGTCCGCCTCGGCCGGGACCCGGGTCACGGCGGCCGCGGTGATGCGGGCCAGCCACGGCTCGATCATCCGCAAGGGGACGAGGCGGCGCCGGAAGACCCCCATGGTCGCGCGCGCCAGACGGTCGGGCTCTCCGGCGGTCAGCGGCACGGGGGTCGGCTCGAGGACGCGGTCGGCGATGACGTCGAGGAGCACGGTGAGCTCGTTGAGCCCGAAGTGCGGCGACGCGGCAAGCACCCCGATGGCGTCCGCGCCGTGCGCCACGGCGTGCGCCCAGCCGCGGCCGGGCACGAAGCCCCGCACGTCGCGTTCGCGCACCAGCCAGCCGGTGATCTTGTCGCCCCACTCGAGGATCTTGTCGGGAGGCAGCAGGGACTTCGCGTTGTTCCGCT
>JAWWPM010000345.1:0-3341 GCA_033854915.1 Nocardioidaceae bacterium | reverse complement strand
CGCCCGGGCGGCTCAGCCTCCACGGCCGACCCCCGATCGGCTGACAGGATGAATCGGTCATGAAGCTCAGGACCCGCCCCCAGACCGAGGCCGCCGGGATCGTCGGTACCGCGCGTACCGATCGCTCCCGCCCACACGGCCGCCGCACCACCGAGCTCCTGCCGAGGCTGGGGGCCGGTGACATCGCCGTGCTCGACCATCTCGACCTCGACGGGCCGACCGCGGAGGCTCTCGTCGACGCCGGCGTCGTCGCGGTCCTCAACCGGGCGGCGATGATCTCCGGGCGGTTCCCCAACCGTGGCCCGCAGATCCTGCTCGACGCCGGTGTCGTGCTGGTCGACCAGCTGACCAGCACCTCCGCCCGTGGTCTGCCGGAGGCGATCCCCGACGGGAGCCGGATCCGGCTCACCGCCGACGGCTCGGTGCTGCTGGAGGGCGCCGCGGTGGCCCGAGGTCGGGTCCTGGGCGCTGCCGACGTCGACGAGCAGCTGACCGCTGCGCGCGCCGGCCTGGCCACCCAGCTGAACACGCTGACCCACACCAGCGCCGAGTTCCTGCGTCGCGAGGAGGCGCTGCTGCTGCACGGCGACGGCGTACCCCGTCTGCGGACCGGGATCGACGGTCGCCCGGTGGTGGTCATCGCCCACGGGCCCGACGACGCCGCCGAGCTCCGACTGCTGCGCCGCTACCTGCGCGAGGTGCACCCGGTCGTGATCGCGGTCGCCGAGGGCGGCGTCGAGGTCGCCCTGGCGGCCGGGCTCAGCCCCGACGTGATCGTGCTCGACTCACGCGCCGAGGAACTACCGTCGGCGCGTGCCCTCCGGGGCGCCCGCGACGTCGTGGTGACCGAGGCCCCCGGCGGTGTGCGCGCCGGTGGCGCGGCGTCCGAACGCTTCGACCGGGTCGGCGTACGCCGGGTGACCATGCAGACGACCGCCGCACCGGCCGATGCCGCGCTGCTGCTCGCGGATGCCCGCGGGGCCGGACCGATCATCGGCGTGGGGGTGCGTGGCACCCTCGAGGAGTTCCTCGACGGCAGCCGTGACGGCCTCGGCAGTGGCTACATGACCCGGCTGAAGGTCGGCTCGCGCCTCGTGGACGCCCGCGCCGTACCGATGCTCTACTCCGGACAGCTGCGCGCCCGCCACGCCTACCTCGTGCTGCTGATCGGGCTGCTCGCCGTCGCGGCCGCCATCGCCTCCACCCAGATCGGGCACCAGTGGGCGCTCGATCTCCGCGACCAGCTCCACGACCTGCTCCGCCGGTGGTTCTCGTGATCCGCTCGCGCGGCTACGCCGTACCCCTCGTCGGGGTGCTGCTCGCCCTGGCCACCGGGATCGCGCTCGGAGCCGGTCCCCTGACCGACACCGGCTCGAGTGCCGCACCGGGACCCACAGCGACCAGGCCGGCGCCGCAGCACCTGTACGGCGACGCGTTCGCCGGCGCGGTGGCGCCGAGCCTCTACGACAAGGGCCTGTCCCGCAGACCCGTCGCCGTGCTGACCGCTCCCGGCGCGGACCCGGCGACGATCGCCGCCCTGACCGCGCAGGTCAAGGCCGCGGGTGGCCAGGTGTCGGGCACCTATGCGCTGGGCTCCCAGCTGGTCGACCCGCAGCAGAAGAGCCTGGTGGACACGCTGGGCGCCGAGCTCGGCAAGCAGCTGCACGCGAAGGTCGACCGCAGCGCCAGCACCTACCCGCGGATCGGCGAGCTGCTCTCGATCGCGGTCGCCAACCGGGGCGCCAGCGTGGGCCAGGTCAACGACGACGTGTCCGCGGTCCGGCAGAGCATGGTCGCGGCCAAGCTGATGACGATCCCCACCAACCAGCCCGGCACCGCGCCGCTGGTGCTCCTCGTGCTCGGCAAGGGCCTCGACCAGGCCATCGCGGACGGCCTGGTCAGCGGGCTCGCGGCCAGGTCGCGGGGCGTGGTGGTGGTCGGCGACACGGCCTCACCCAACGTGGTCGGGCTGAGCGCCGATGGGGTCACCAAGCAGGCCGCAGCGGTCGACGGCGTCGAGACGACCGCCGGCCAGGTGGCCTCGGTGCTGGCCCTGATCAGGTCGTGGCGCACTCCCGGCGGGTCGTTCGGTGCGTCGGGTGTCACCGGTGCGGCCCCACTCGGGTAGGATGGAACCCCGTGAAGCCGGCGCCCGTCACCAAGCACGTATTCGTCACCGGAGGCGTCGCCTCCTCACTCGGCAAGGGGCTCACGGCCTCCAGTCTCGGGCGGCTCCTCAGCTCCCGCGGCCTTCGAGTCACCATGCAGAAGCTGGACCCGTACCTCAACGTGGATCCGGGCACCATGAACCCCTTCCAGCATGGCGAGGTGTTCGTCACCGACGACGGCGCAGAGACTGATCTCGACATCGGGCACTACGAGCGCTTCCTGGACACCGAGCTCGGCCAGAAGGCCAACGTCACCACCGGTCAGGTCTACTCCAGCGTGATCGCCAAGGAGCGCCGCGGCGACTACCTCGGTGACACGGTGCAGGTGATCCCCCACATCACCAACGAGATCAAGGAACGCATCCTGGCCATGGGCGGCCACGGTGGTACGCCGGGCGTCGACGTGGTCATCACCGAGATCGGCGGCACGGTGGGCGACATCGAGTCGCTGCCGTTCCTCGAGTCCGCACGCCAGGTCCGCCAGGACATCGGCCGCGACAACTGCTTCTTCCTGCACGTCTCCCTGGTGCCCTACATCGGGCCGTCCGGGGAGCTGAAGACCAAGCCGACCCAGCACTCCGTGGCCGCGCTGCGGTCGATCGGCATCCAGCCGGACGCCATCGTCTGCCGCGCCGACCGCGAGATCCCCGAGGGGATCAAGAAGAAGATCTCCCAGATGTGCGACGTCGACCAGGACGCCGTGGTCACCGCCGCCGACGCCCCGTCGATCTACGACATCCCCAAGGTGCTGCACCGCGAGGGCCTCGACGCCTACGTCGTACGCCGTCTCGACCTGCCGTTCCGCGATGTCGACTGGACCACCTGGGACGACCTGCTCCGCAAGGTGCACCACCCCAAGGAGGAGGTCACCGTCGCCCTGGTCGGCAAGTACATCGACCTCCACGACGCCTATCTCTCCGTGGCCGAGGCGCTGCGCGCCGGCGGCTTCGCGCATGAGGCCGCCGTACGCCTGAAGTGGGTGCCGTCCGACGAGTGCGCCGACCCGCACGGCGCGGCCCGCGAGCTCCATGACGTCGACGCGATCTGCGTGCCCGGTGGGTTCGGGATCCGTGGCCTCGACGGCAAGCTCGGCGCGCTCACCTACGCCCGCACCCACGGCATCCCCACCCTCGGCCTGTGCCTGGGCCTGCAGTGCATGGTCATCGAGTACGC
>JAWWPM010000344.1:0-15542 GCA_033854915.1 Nocardioidaceae bacterium | reverse complement strand
CTGGCGCTTGGTGATCGAGCGGGGGAAGGCCACCTGCGCGCCGGCCGCGGCGGCCGACGGTCCCGTCCTGACACCCGGCGGGCTCGCGCTGGCCTGGGCCGGCGCCCAGACCTGCGCCAACCTCCGGATGGCCGGGCACCTCTCCGGCGGCATGGAGAACGACGAGGCGCTCGACCGGGTGCTGGTGGCCCGGCCAATCCACATCCGGGACTCCTTCTGAGGCGCACGCTCATGCCGCTGTCCGGGAGTGCTCGGGCCGACGCTGGGTCTCAGGTGGCACCCGGGTCTGGCCTTGGGCAGTCGTTCGACTTCCAGTGTCCGTGCTCCAGGATCCACTCCCAGCCGGTGCTGCTCTGCTCTGGGGTAGCCGTCTGGGACGGATCGACGTACACGACGTAGCCGCGCCGCCGGACGCCGTGAGGTCGGTAGGTTGCGATGCGCAGGCCGGGCTTCAGGGGCCGTGCCAAGTGCCGGAACTGAGCGAAGGGCATCCACCTCTGGCACTGCGCTGAGACGAGTTCTTGGTAGACCGTCCGCTTGCGGTCCTCGGCGATCAGGCGAAACCACCGGTCGGCGGCACGTTGTATGGGCCGATAGGTCGGGAACGGGCGCACCGTTCGTGATCCGCTCGCAGGAGGTTGGCCTGAGGGAGTCGGGTGCGTTCCCCCTCCGCACCCGGCGAGCACGACCATCGCGAGGGCCAAACAGGCGCGCGCGGGCGTTCGTCTCATAGCCATGAGTGTGCGTTCTGGCCACCGGTTGACGCTACGGACGTGCTCGGATCGAGACTCGATCCTGACAGCCAAAGTGTCCGGCGCAACGACCGCTCATGCCGCGAGGAGGGCGCCGTGACCAGGGTTGGCTCAGACGGTCCACTCAAGCGGTAGCGCGGCAAACCACAGCACGTCGAAGCGCTCGCCCTGCCAGATGCTGTGGGCACGCATCGTTCCTTCGTACCGGAACCCAGCTCGACGGGCCACGGCGACTGAGTCGTCATTCCCCGCGACGATCGTGAGGAATACCCGAGCAGCCCCGAGCTCGAACAGCCAGCGCGTCAGCAGGCGCACCGCCCGCGCGGCGTAACCGCACCCTCTGGCATCTGCTGCGATCCAGTAACCGAACTGCGCCACGTCCTCCTCGGTCCAGTCGTCGACGCCACAGCAGCCCACCAGCTCCCCGGAGCCCGCGTCTGTGATCGCGAACCCGACACCACCCGGTGTCCCCCTCGTAGCGAATGCCTGCCAGCTCAGGGCGAACCGATCGATGGCGGCCTCTGCCTCAGGGATTGTCAGCGGCGGAGCCGGTTGTCCCTGTCGATCGTGAGCCCCGTTGTAGCGGCGGATCGCCGGGTCGGCACTTGCTTCGGACATGAACCGCGCATCAGCTCTCGACCAGGGCCGCAAGGTCACCCGGCCGTCGGAGAGGGTCACGATCGGACCCTGGTCACCAGCCTCGCTCACGACGCCGATCCTTGCAGGGCTCGCGCACCCCGACGACGAGCGTTCGCAGCGGGACTGAACGTCGAGCCGCCGCACCGCAATGGGTTAGGCGGCGGTCCGAAGGGTACGGCTCCCTGGTCATCATCGTCATCACAGAGGGAGCCATCGTGTCGGACGACAATCAGGTCGCCAAGGAACTGGTCGAAACGCTGAAGGACGGCGAGCGAGGCTTCGCCAGCGCGGCCGAGAAGCTGCGCGACGGCGACCACCCGGAGTGGGCCACCACGCTTCAGCACCTGTCGGAGCAGCGCGCCCGCTTCCACCGCGAGATCGTCGACCTGGGTCACGACTACGGCGAGGACGTCGACGAGAGTGGGACGCTGGCCGCCACCATGCACCGCGGGTGGATCTCGCTGAAGGACGCGCTGACCGGTGACGACCCCAGCGGCGTCCTCAAGGCGGCGTTGACAGGCGAGGACCACGCCGTGTCCGAGTACGAGAAGGCGCTCCAGCAGGACCTCAGCGCCGGCTTCCAGGAAGTCGTGCGCCGACAGCACGCCGCGGTCCTCGCAGCACGCGACGAGGTCAAGGCTCTCCAGAGCGCCGCCTGACCCTGCCGACAGCGCGGAGGGGTCGAAGATTTCTTAACCATTTTCCGGTCAGGATGCGCCGCCGCTGGGAGACTGGAACGTGTGAGCGAGCCAGTCGTCGACGTCCGCAGTCTCCACGTGCGCTTCGGCGAGGTGGAGGCCGTTGCCGGCATCGACGTGCAGGCGTACGCCGGCCAGGCGACCGCGCTCCTCGGGCGCAACGGCGCCGGCAAGTCCACCACCATGCGGGTGCTGGCGGGCGTGGTGCCGCCGACCGCGGGCACGGTGACCGTGGCCGGTCACGACATCCGCTCGGAGGCGCTGACCGTCAAGCAGCTCACCGGCTACTGCCCCGACGTGGGCGGCCTGGTGCCGCGGGCGACTCCGTGGGAGCACCTCCAGCTCAGCGCCAAGCTGCGCCGGCTGACCGACTGGGAGGACCGCGCCCGCGACCTGCTCGAGCGCTTCGAGCTCGGCGACGTGTCGAACCGCGTGACCGGCGGCTTCTCCCATGGCATGGGGCGGCGGCTCTCGGTGGTGCTGGCCGCCATGCACGAGCCCCAGGTGCTTCTGCTCGACGAGCCCTTCGACGGCGTCGACCCGATCGGGGTCGAGGCGACCTTCGAGGTGATTGCCGACGCCCGCGCGCGGGGCGCCTGCATCCTGCTCTCCACGCACCTGCGTGACCTCGCGATCCAGACCTGCGGCTCTGTCCTCGTGCTGCGCGGCGGCTCGCGAGTCGCATCCCTGGAGGCCGAGGACATGGCCGGCGAGGAGGGGGCACGTGCCTACCGCGCTCTCCTCGACTGACTCGGTCATCACGCCGTACCTCACGCCCGGGCGGGTCGCGGCCGCGCGGCGCGCGGTCGCCGACGTCGCGATCCTGTTCCGCTTCCGCGCCCAGGCCGTACGTCGTCGGCACCTGACCCGCACGCTGTCGGTCTCGTTCGTGCTGGTCACCCTCGCGGTCGCGGTCGTGCCGGCGTACCTGCCCGAGGCCGCCGGCGCCGGCAAGGCCTTCGACATCTTCCTGCTGATCCCGTCGGCGATGGCCGGCGTGCTGGTCCTCAACATGAGCTCGGCGATCGCCTCCGGCGGCGGCCGCGAGCTGATCTCGCGCGACCAGGCGTCGCCGTACCCGGTCAGCCCGACCACCGACCACCTCGGCGCCCTCGTCCTGGCCCCGCTCAACATCGCCTGGATGATCCAGGCCTGGGTGCTGCTCGGCTCGATGGCCTTCAGCTACGGCCACGTCAACCTCTTCCAGGCCCAGGTCGTGATGATGCTCTGGCTGGTCTTCTCGACCGCGATCGGCCAGGTCGTCGCGTGGTCGATGGAAGCGGTACGACGCAGCAGGTTCGGGATCGCGATCACGCGTGGTCTGCTCGTGGCGCTGGGCCTGGTGGCCGGCGCCGTCCAGCTGACCCACAACAGCATCCACCTGCTCGACCAGATCCCGACCATCGGAGTCTTCAACGGGGCGGTCGTCGGCTGGTCGCTGCGCTGGTGGCTCACCATTGCGGCGCTGCTCGCCGCGAGCCTCGTCTGTGTGGTGCTCGGTGCGATCCCTGCGCACCTGGCCGCCCGGCGGATGCCGCGCGACGAGGCCCGCATGGAGACCGACCTGCACCAGCCACGGCCGGCAGCGCGCACCGTGATCGGCACGCTGATCCGGGGCGACCGGGCCTCGGTCTGGCGCTCGGTGCCGATGCGTCGCGGCATGATGGTGCTGGCGATCGGGCCCGGCCTGGTCGCGATCTTCGGCAACCTGCCCTGGCCCTCCATGACGATCCTGCCCGGGCTGGTCGCCTCGGGTGGTGCGCTGCTGTTCGGGGTGAACGCCTGGTGCCTCGACGGACGGGGCGCCCTGTGGCGGGAGAACCTCCCGGTCGCGCCGACCCTGCTCTTCGACGCCCGCGCCTACGTGCTGGCCGAGTTCCTCGCCAGCGCCTCCCTGCTCACCATCGCGATCGGCGCGCTGCGGGCCGGAGTCCCCAATGCCCAGGAGTTCTCCGCCCTGATCTGCACCCTCCTGGTCGTGCTCCTCCAGGTGGTCGGTGCGTCCATGCGCTGGTCGCTGGCGCACCCCTATCCGGTGGACCTGCGCTCGGCGCGCGCGACCCCGGCTCCACCGGCGGCGATGGTCGGCTACTCCGCTCGCCTCGCCCTGTGTACGACGGTCACGTCGCTGTTCTTCTCCGGCCTGGCCCACGTGCCCGACTGGCGGGCCTCGGTGATGCTCGCGCTGCCGTGCCTGATCTGGTCCGGCATCCGGCTGGTGCGCACCCGGCGCCGCTGGGAGGAGCCGATGGCCCGGGCGCTCGTCGTCACCACGACGGCTGCCTGACGGCTTCCCCGTCGAGGGTCCAAGGCCTCGGTCCCGCCGCGGGCGGCCGCACTAGGGTCGGCTCATGGACTTCTCCCCATCAGCACGGGCCGCGGACCTGACCGCCCGGGTCGCGGACTTCATGGCGACCGAGGTCACCCCGGTGGAGGCCGACTACCGCCGCGACCTGGCGCAGGCACGTCGTACCGGAGACCCGTGGACGCCGCTGCCGGTGATCGGCGAGCTCCAGCAGAAGGCCCGCGCCCTCGGGCTGTGGAACCTGTTCCTGCCGATCGAGCACGCCGGGGAGTACGCCGCGCGGTTCGGCACCGATGGAGGCGAGGGGCTCAGCAACGTCGACTATGCGCCGCTGGCCGAGCTGATGGGCCGCTCGGAGATCGGCCCCCTGGTCTTCAACTGCAACGCGCCCGACACCGGCAACATGGAGGTGCTCCTGCGCTACGGCTCCGAGGAGCAGCGCCGCGACTGGCTCGAGCCGCTGCTGGCCGGCGAGATCCGCTCCGCGTTCACGATGACCGAGCCGGGCGTGGCGTCGTCCGACGCCACCAACATGGAGGCCACCGCCGTCGTGGACGGCGACGAGGTCGTGATCAACGGGCGCAAGTGGTGGTCCACCGGGGTCGGCAATCCGCAGTGCAGGATCTTCGTCTTCATGGGCGTCACCGACCCCGACGCCGACCGGCACAAGCGGCACTCGATGGTGCTGGTCCCGCGCGACACCCCGGGCGTGAAGGTCGAGCGGATGCTGACCACGATGGGCATCTACGACGAGCCGCTGGGCCACGGCGAGGTGTCGTTCACCGACGTCCGGGTGCCGGCGGGCAACGTGATCTCCGGGCCCGGCGAGGGCTTCGCTATCGCCCAGGGCCGGCTCGGACCGGGCCGCGTCCACCACTGCATGCGGCTGATCGGGCTGGCCGAGACCGCACTCGAGCTGGCCTGCCGCCGCGGGCTGGAGCGCACGGCGTTCGGCAAGCCGCTGGTCAACCTCGGCGGCAACCGCGAACGCATCGCCGATGCCCGGATCGCGATCGACCAGGCCCGCCTGCTGGTGCTGCACGCCGCCTGGAAGCTCGACCAGGGCGGCCCGATGCACGCCCTGGCCGACGTGTCCGCGATCAAGGTGGCCGTGCCGAACATGGCCCAGCAGGTCATCGACATGGCCCTGCAGCTGCACGGTGGCGGCGGGATGTCGGACGACTTCCCGATCGCTGCCGCCTGGATCGGTGCCCGCTCCCTGAGGCTGGCCGACGGACCGGACGAGGTCCACCGCGGCATGGTCGCGCGCCTCGAGCTCGGCAAGTACGGCGCCGCCCGATGACCGGTCGTGTGCCGCAGGACGCGCCGGAGCGCGTCGAGGGGCACACGACTCGACGGGTGCTCGTGACCGGAGCGGCGTCCGGTCTGGGGGCCGCGCTGACGGCTGCCTTCCGGGCCCGGGGCGACGAGGTGCTGGCGACGGACCTCGCGGGGGGAGACGTCAAGCTCGACATCACCTCCGACGACGACTGGGCGGCGGCGCTGGCGCTGGTCGAGGAGCGCTGGGGCGGGCTCGACATCCTGGTCAACAACGCCGGGGTCGCCGGCGGAGGCCGGATCGACGTGGCCGGCCTCGACGAGTGGGAGTGGATCACCGAGATCAACCTGTTCGGTGTGGTCCGCGGCTGTCGGACCTTCGTGCCGATGCTCAAGCGCCAGCGCTCCGGTCACCTCGTCAACGTCGCGTCGCTGGCCGGGCTCGTCCACCCGGCCGGGATGGCGTCGTACAACGCGGTCAAGGCCGCCGTCGTCGCGCTCACCGAGACCCTGGGCCACGAGCTCTCGCCGTACGACGTGCACGCCAGCGTGGTGTGTCCGTCGTACTTCCGGACCAACCTGATGGCCTCCCTGCGCGGCGCCGACGAGGCCCTGGGCAGCATCGTGACCCAGCTCGTCGAGACCTCGCCGTTCACCGCCGACGACATCGCCGCCGCGGTGCTGGCCGGCATCGACGCCCGCGACGACATCATCCTGCCGGACCCCGCGGCGCGCGCCGCCTGGGAGCTGAAGCAGGGCGACCGGGTCGCCTACGACGCCCAGATGCGACGCCAGGCCGAGCGGCTCGACCGGCTGGCGTAGCCATCCGCCTCGGCGCGGCCGACGAGTCCGATCCGGGCAACTTCACCCGAACGGCTCCGGCCTGGGGCATCGTGGTGTCGTGGCCAGCGGGTTCGACGAGTGGGTAACGGCACGGACGCCGTCGCTGCTGCGCTTCGCCCACGTGCTGGCGGGCACCGACGAAGCGGCCCAGAAGGCCGTCCGGACCGCCCTCGCACGACTCTGGTCCTCCTGGGAGACCGACCGACGCGCGGTCGAGCCCGATCTGCGCGCACGTGACGCCGTGGTCCGGGCCTGCCCCTCGCGGTGGCCGGCGCACGTCCCGGACCGGGCGCCGGTGACCGTGGGTGCCGGTTCGCCCGAGGTCGACGAGCGACCCGTCGCGGCCTGGCTCGGGACGCTCCCGCTGCGGCGCCGTGCCGTGGTCGTGCTCACCTACCTCGAGGCGCGCCCGGACCACGACGTCGCGGACGTGCTGGGGCTCTCGGAGGCGTCGGTCCGATCGCAGCGCCAGCGGGCGCTGGCGACCCTGCCGGCCGGCGTGCCCGCCGAGCCGGGCGCCCGCGGCCAGGCCATCAGCGCCGCGCTCGAGGTGCTGGCCTCGTCGGCGACCACGCATCTTCCCGACCTGCGGGCCGGCATCGAGCCGCCACCGGCCCGGCCCCGCCGGGGCCCTTGGCTGGCCGTGCTGGCCGTGCTCGGCCTGGTGGTCGGCGTCGCCTGGATCACCCATGAGAACCGGTCGCCGTCCGGGGTGATCACCTACCCGAAGCTGACGGTGCCGGCGACCTGGCGGGTCGAGTCGTACGCCGGGGTGCAGGTGCGCGTGCCCGCGACGTGGGGCTGGGGTGGCGCACCGATCCACGCGGACTTCTTCGAGGGCAGCAGCCGGCTCGGAGCGTGCGGCGCCGACCAGGCCGCGGTCGGGCCCGACTCGTCCACGACGTCCGACGCCTCCTCGACGACGGGGTTCGTGGGCCGGCCGGCGGTGCTCACGTTCCGGTGTGTGCCCTGGGGCAGCGACGGGGTGATGCCCTCGACGGACGCGCTGTGGTTCGGCTCGCCGATGAAGCTCGGGTTCAAGGCGCTGGGGCCGGTGGTGGCCGAGACCCGCGCGATCGGCGGCCAGCGCGTCACGGTCTTCTCCGCGGACCCACAGCTGCGGCGCGAGGTCCTCGGCAGCGCCGAGGCCGTCGACACCGACGCGAACGGCTGCCCGACGCGAGCCGTCCAGGCGCCGGTCGCCGGTCCTTCCGGCCTCACCGCGTCGTCGATGTCGGTCTGCGTCTACTCCCAGGACACCGGTGTGCCGGTCCTGCTGTGGTCCGGCCGCGAGGACGCGGCGGCCGCGCGCCACTACGTCGACGCGGTGGCCGGCGCGTCGGCAGGTGCGTGTACCTCGTCGCCGCAAGGTGAGTGGGTCGCGCTCGGCCTCGCCGGCGACGGCGGGGAGCGCTGGGACGTCGTGAACCTGGGCTGTGCCCGGATCATGACCGCCAGAGGCCCGGCCGCCTCGCTCGGGCCGGGCACGCTCGGACCCTGGGCGCACAACGCGATCCGGGCCTACGTCTCCGGCCCGCGGGACCCGGCGGCCGACGTGGCGGCGTACTTCCGGAGCCCGACCGGCTGAAACTCCCGGCCTCACGACGCAACGCAGACGGGGGCCGGCACGTCAGTACGACATGGTGGTGCGCGTGGCGGGGCCGAGCTTCGACGAGTGGGCGACCGCTCGCGTGCCCGCGCTGCTGCGCTTCGGTTACCTCGTGACCGGGAGCACCGACGCCGCCGAGGACGCCGTGCAGACCGCGCTGACCCAGGCGCTGGCGAGCTGGGACCGGGTGAGCCGGGCCGGCGACCCGGAGCGCTACGTGCGCCGCATGATCGCCAACGCGCACGTGTCCGGCTGGCGGGCGTTCGGCCGCCGGGTCTCACCGGTCGCCGAGGTGCGGGGCGGTGCGGAGGCCGACGCGTCGGAGTCCCTGGCCCGGCACGACGCGGTGTGGCGGGTCTGCCGCGCCCTGCCCGAGCGGCAACGTGCGGCGGTGGTGCTGCGTTTCTACGAGGACCTCGACTACCCCGAGATCGCGGCCACGCTCGGCTGTGCGGAGGCCACCGTGCGGTCCGCCGTGCACCGGGCGCTGGCCGCGCTGCGGGTCGAGCTTGAACGGCAGGAGGCCGACGATGCCTGACTACGACGACGACACCCTCGCGCAGATCATGCGCGAGGGTCTGGAGTTCCGCGCCGGCTCGGCCGCCACGGACCTTGCCGCCCCGCCGGGCCGTGAGCCGCACGTCGTACGACGGGGACGGTGGGTCGCTCTGGCCGCCGCCGCGGCGGTCGTGGTGGCCGGCGGCGTGACCTACGCCGCGCTGCACGGCCCGGGATCCGAGGACCCGCAGGTCGCGGTCGACCCGGGGCCCGTGCCTTCGGACTGGCGCTACGAGTCGTACGACGGGGTGCAGGTGCGCGTGCCGCCGACCTGGGGCTGGGGCGGGGCACCGATCGGGACCGGCTCCGACGAGACGAGCTGCGGGACGGACACGGCGGTCGTCGTACCCGGCGCCTCCGGTGCCGAGCCCCCGAACGACGCGCCGTTCGTCGGTCGCCCGGCGATGATGAGCGATGCCTGCTTCGTGGGGGACGGTGCCACCTACGGACGCCCGAAGGGAACGGCCGTCTGGCTGGGCTCCCCGTTGCCGGTCGGCACGGACACCTCGGGGCCGGTCCCGGCCCAGACGATCACGGTCGGCGGTCAGCACGTGACCGCATTCGGGGCCGACGCCGCTCTGCGCACTCAGATCCTGTCCACCGCCGAGACGGTCGCGGTCGACGGGAACGGCTGCCCGACCGCGCCGGTCCGGGACCCGTCTCCCGGGCCGACGGACGCAGCGTCGCCCACGGGGCTCTCCGTCTGCGTGTACGACGCGGGGAGGCTGCTCTGGTCGGCCGCCTCGGGCGCACAGCAGGCGCTCGCCTACGTCGACGCCTTCGAGCAGGCCTCCGCCACCTACGACCCCGTCTCCCTCTGTTCGCCCGAGCAGACCGGTCAGTGGGTGGCCCTCGGAGTGGCGTACGGCGGCGCACCCACGCGCTGGGACGTCACGAACTTCGACTGCCCCGCCCTCGTCGGCACCTACACCTACGGCCAGGGCAAGCAGTCGCCCAGCAACGCACCGCTCACTGTCAGCACGGTCTCACCCTGGGCGGGCGGGGGCGTCAAGGCGTACGTCGTGGGACCGGGGATCACGAGCGCCGACGACCCGCTCACGTCGTACTTCCGCGGAGTGATGGGCTGACCAGGGCCGGGGAAGGCCCGACATACTGGGCCGGTGACGATCGCCGACGAGTCCCGTCCGGTCCGCGACGAGGACGCGTTCGACGTCGGCGCGGTGGCAGCCTGGCTCCGTGAGCACGCCGAGGCGTTCCGCGACGACCTGGCCGGCACGCCGGAGGTCCGGCAGTTCCCGGGCGGGGCCTCCAACCTGACCTACCTGCTGGCGTACCCGGGCCGCGAGCTGATCCTGCGCCGGCCACCGGTCGGAGCCAAGGCGAAGAGCGCGCACGACATGGGGCGCGAGTACACCATCCAGCGCGGCCTCGCGCCGGTCTACCCCTACGTCGCCCAGATGGTGGGCCTGTGCCGCGACGACGCGGTGATCGGCTCGGAGTTCTACGTCATGGAGCGGCTCGAGGGCACGATCCTGCGCAAGGAGCTGCCGTTCGAGCTCACGGCCGACGAGGCCTCGACGCTGTGCGAGCACGCCTGGGAGGCATTGGTCCGGCTGCACCGGGTCCACGTCGAGGCGGTCCCGGAGCTCGCCGCGCTCGGTCGCGGCGAGGGGTACGTCGCGCGGCAGGTGACTGGCTGGACCGACCGGCTCGCCCGCGCGGCGACCGACGACCTCGGCGACTGGAGCAGTGTCACCACCTGGCTCGACGAGCACCATCCCGCCGACATCGGGCAGTGCCTGATCCACAACGACTGGCGTTTCGACAACATGGTGCTGGCGCCCGACGACCGGCTGCGCGTGCACGGCGTACTCGACTGGGAGATGGCCACCGTCGGCGACCCGCTGATGGACCTCGGCGGCGCGCTGGCGTACTGGATCCAGGCCGACGACGACGACTTCTTCCAGGCCTTCCGCCGGCAGCCGACCACGGCGCCGGGGATGTGGACCCGTGCGCAGGTCGTGGCCTGGTACGGCGAGCAGATGGGCCTCGAGGTGACGCCCGAGCAGTGGCGGTTCTACGAGGTCTTCGGGTTGTTCCGGCTCGGCGTGATCTGCCAGCAGATCTGGTACCGCTACTTCCACGGCCAGACCCACAACGAGGCGTACGCGCGCTTCGGGCCGGCGGTCGCCTACCTCGAGTCGCGCTGCCGCGGACTGGTCACCTGATGGGGCTGGTGCTGCTGGTCCGGCACGGGCAGGCGTCGTTCGGCGCCGACGACTACGACGTGCTCTCCGAGCCCGGGCTCGAGCAGAGCCGGGTGCTCGGCGCCTGGCTGGCGGCCGCCGACGTCGAGCCGGACGCCGTGCTGCACGGCGCGATGCGCCGCCAGCGCGACACCGCCACGGCCATGGCCGAGGGCGCCGCCTGGAGCCTCGAGCCCGGGCTCGACGAGGGCTGGAACGAGTTCGACCATCTCGGGGTCGTGGCGCGTGGTCTGGAGTCGCTCGACGACGCGGGCCGCGCCGCGGTGGGTGACCGGCGTGGTTTCCAGCGTGCCTTCGAGGAGGCCACCGCCCGCTGGGCCGGCGGCGTGCACGACCACGAGTACGACGAGCCGTGGCCGGCCTTCGTCGACCGCGTCTCAGCGGCGCTGGAGCGGGCGTGTGCCCGCAACGGGGTGACCGTCGTGGTGACCTCGGGTGGGCCGATCGCGCTGGCCTGCGCGACGCTGGTCGACCCGGAGGCCTCGGCCGCCGAGCTGCCTCGGCTGTGGAGGCACTTCAACACGGTGGTCGTGAACTCCGCCCTCACCCGGGTGCTGGTCGGCTCCACCGGCCGCCGGCTGCTGACCTTCAACGAGCACGCCCATCTGCCGCGGGAGCTCGTCACCTACCGCTGACCACGCCCGGGCGGTGCCTGCGCCACCGTCGGCTCGGCGAGAACGGTGGTTCACCCACCGCCATCCGTCCGTCCTCACCGGCGCAGGCGGGAGACCCGGTCCAGCAGCCAGGTGGCGGTGACCACCTTGCCCTTCGCCCGGCCCGTGACCTTCCAGGAGTGGGCCAGCTGGTCGACGATGCCCAGGCCGCGTCCACCGACGGCTTCGTCGTCGGGGGCGGCCAGCACCGGCCAGCCGCCGGCATCGTCCCCGACCACGAGATCCAGCCGGCCGCGCGTCACCCGCACCGTGACGTCGATCCAGTGCGCGCCGCCGCGGACGGCGTTGGTGACCAGCTCGCTGACGATCAGCACGACGTCGTCGACCAGCCCGCCCTCCGGGAGCGTCGCGGCCGCCAGCTGGCGCGCGACATAGGTACGGGCAGCCGCAGGGGCCCGGCCGTCTCCGGCGAGACGCGTCTTCACCGGCTCACCCGGCGCAGGGCCAGCACAGCTATGTCGTCGGTCGAGCTCTCGTCACGCATCGACGTCAGGAGCTCGCCGACGAACGCGTCCAGGGGACGCGCGGCGAGGCAAGGCACGGTCTCGAGCAGGCGGCTCATCCCGGTGTCGATGGTCTCGGCCCGCCGTTCGATCAGCCCGTCGGTGTAGGCGATCAGCGTGGCACCCAGGGGCATCGAGAACGTCGCCGAGTCGTAGCCGGTCGGCCCGGCGCCGAGCGGCAGGCCCACGGGCATCGGCACGAACGACGTTTCCGGGCCGGAGACCAGCAGCGGGAGGGGGTGGCCGGCGTTGGCGACGGTGATCTCGCCGGTGCGCCAGCTCCCGACTCCGACGAGGGCCGTGATGATGTGCCCGTCCGTGGCGATGTCGAACTGGCGCGAGCACTTCTCCAGTGCAGTGGCGGGACCGTCCCCGTCGAAGAGATAGGCCCGCAGCGTGAACCGGGCTCGCGCCATCTCCGCGACAGCATCGATCCCGTTGCCGGAGACGTCGCCCACGACGAAGGCGAAGGTCTCCTCGCCGACGGCGATGGCGCTGTACCAGTCGCCGCCGATGTCGATCCCCTGGGCGCCGGCGACGTACTCCGAGGAGACCTCCATGCCCGGGATGCCCGGGTTGACCTGCGGCAGGAGGGCCCGCTGCAGTCGCACCGAGAGCGCCCGCTGCTCGCCGTACAACGTGTCGACGCGCTGGTAGAGCGTCGTGATGGTCTCGGTGTCGCTCTCGGCCCGCTGTCTCGAGCGAGTGAGCTGGCGGGCGACCAGGGCGAGAGCCAGGGTGAGCAGCAGCCCGCCCAGCAGGAGGAACCACGGCAGCCGCTGGCTGAGGTTGCTGCCCAGGTGGGTCCGCGGGCGGGTGGCCAGCGTCAGGACCGTGTCGCCGAAGGGCACGGTGGCCTGGGCGGTGGTGCCGGTCAGCGGCAGGCTCGCCGGGTCGACGTCGGTGGTGGTCATGTCGGCGGTGTCGGTGCCGGCAGCGCTGCCGATGTAGATGGCGTAGTCGAGGTCGACGTACGCCGAGTCGCGGTCCACAGGCGCTCGCCGGTCCGCCGGGATGGCGCGCTCGGCGTAGACGACGAAGCCGGTGACGGAGTCGGACTTGGCGTAGGCGATCCGGGACTGGTCGCCGACGGTCAGCTGGCGGACGACGAACGGCGTCCCCGAGGTCGACGCGTGGTCGAGGAAGTCCTGGATGTGCGACCCCCGAGGGTCCAGGCTGGACGCGGCTCCCAGGGAGGCGACCCGGGTGAAGCTGTCGCCGTCGCGATGCCACAGCGAGGCCGAGAGGAACGGCCGGTCGGCACCCACGCTGCCGGAGAAGACCCGGGTGAAGGCCTTCGCGGCCCGCGGGGGTCCCACCGCCCTCTGGACGTCCAGCGCCGCAGCCATCGGCTGCTGGATGGTGATGATCGCGGTCGACAGGACGGCTGCCGCCTGCCGCGTCTGGGTCTGCAGCAGGCGTTGCTCGGTGTTCTTGTCCGCGCGCGCGACGGCCCAGGTCGCGAGCGCGGTCAGCAGCAGTCCGAGGAGGCAGATGCCGACCACCAGTCGAGCCGGTCGCAGCGATCCCGACCCGTTCGGCCGTTCACTTGCCACGGTCGGCCCCGGGCTCCTGGTCGACGATGTCGAAGGCGTCCTGGAGCCCGGTGATCTCGAGCAACCGGTGCGTCGACGCGCTCACGTTCACCAGCGTGAGGGCCTTGCCCCGGTCGGCCGCCTCCTTGCGCACCCGCACCAGCGCCCCCAGCCCGCTGGAGTCGATGAAGGAGACTCCCTCGAGGTCGAGGTCGAGGGCGAGTGCATCGGCGCGGTCGAGGCAGGCCAGCGCGCGCTCGAGGAACTCCGCGACGACGGCCAGGTCCATCTCGCCCACCACGGACACGACGCAGGCCCCGTCGCTGCGGGTGCTCTCACCGAAGTCGACCACTGCCCCTCCTGTACTCGGCCGGTGCTGAGGGTGAAACTAGCGGAAGAACCGCTTCCGGTCTCCGGCTCCGGTGACGTCGCTGACAGCGGATCCGCCGGGAGCGGATCCGCCAGGGGCAGGACTGCTGCGAGCAGCACGCCGTTGGATCGCCGTACGGCGGGTGTCACCGTGGCCGCATGAGCGACGAAACCACCCGCACGGCGATCGACGACGACCTCGCCCGCAGTCTGCTGGAGCAGCGCACCCTGGTCATGAGCGGGATCCTCGACGAGGCGATGGGCAACCGGCTCAGCACCGGGCTGCTCGTGCTGTCGGCCCGCGACCCGCGCGCCGACATCCACCTCTGGATCAACTCACCGGGCGGCTCCGTGCCCTCGATGCTCGCGATCCGCGACGTGATCAAGCTGATCCCCAATGACGTGAGCACCCTGGCGATGGGCATCGCCTGCAGCGCCGGCCAGTTCCTGCTGAGCGCCGGTAGCCCCGGGAAGCGCTTCGCGCTGCCGCACGCGCGGGTGCTGCTGCACCAGGGCTCCGCCGGCATCGGCGGCACCGCGATGGACATCGCGATCCAGGCCGACGACCTGCGGCACACCCGCGACACGGTGCTGGCGCTGATCAGCCAGGACACCGGCCAGGACGTCGAGACCGTCGAGCGCGACTCGCGCCGCGACCGCTGGTTCAGTGCCGAGGAGGCTGTGGCTTACGGCGAACACGGCTTCGTGGACGCCGTGGTCAGCTCGATCGACGAGGTGCAGTCCGTCGGACGCCGTCCCCTCGGACTGGGAGCCTCGGTATGAGCAGCTACCCGATCCCCTACGTGACCACCCAGACCAACCGGGGCGAACGCACCGTCGACGTCTACAGCCGGCAGCTCGCCGACCGGATCATCTACCTCGGCACCCCGATCGACGACGGCGTCGCGAACACCGTGATCGCCCAGCTGATCCACCTCGAGTCCGAGAGTCCCGAGGCGCCGATCAACCTCTACCTCAACTCGCCCGGGGGCTCGATCCCGGCGATGCTGGCGATCTACGACGCGATGCAGTTCGTGCGGCCGGCGGTGGAGACCACCTGCGTGGGACAGGCCGTGGCGACCGCCGCGGTGCTGCTTGCGGGCGGTGCCGCGGGTCACCGGCAGATCCTGCGACACGGGCGGGTGGTGCTGCACGCACCCGCGGCCGAGGGGCGCGGCACGATCCCCGACCTGATCCTCGAAGCCGAGGAGATCGAGCGGGTGCGATCCCTGCTCGAGGAGCTGCTGGCGCGCGACACCGGGAAGTCGGCCGAGCGCATCCGGGAGGACACCGAGCGCGACCTTGTGCTGACCGCGGAGCAGGCGTTGGAATACGGGGTGGTCGACGCTGTTATCACCCAACGGGACTGGGTGCGCTGAGAGGGCCGCTCAGGCAGCCAGGCAGAGAGGAGCGCGCGATGACATCTCCGCGGAGGCGACGCGCGAAGCGAGGTCAGCGATCGAAAGGCCGAGGGCTCCAGCCATCGCCGCGAGAAGCTCGGAGGACGGGTCCTTCAGACCCCGCTCCACCTCGCTGAGGTACTGCGGCGAG
>JAWWPM010000343.1:0-2715 GCA_033854915.1 Nocardioidaceae bacterium | reverse complement strand
GTGATCTGCGCCGGCGGTGGCGGCATCCCGACGGCGTACGACGACCACGGCCGGCTGCACGGCGTCGAGGCCGTCATCGACAAGGACCTCGCGTCCGCGCTGCTGGCTCGCGAGCTCGGGGCCGAGCTGCTGGTCATCGCCACCGACGTGGACGGCGTCTACGCCGACTGGGGCACGCCGCAGCAGCGGCGGCTCGAGCAGGTCACCCCCGAGGACCTCGAGCCGATGACCCTGCCGGCGGGGCTCGATGGGGCCCAAGGTCCGCGCCGCGAGCCGGTTCGTGCGGGAGACCGGACACGAGGCCGTGATCGGCTCGTTGGCCGACATCGCCGACCTGGTCGACGGACGGGGAGGCACGCGGGTCCGGCCCGCGCTGCTGGCGGTGGCGAGGTAGCCCGGGCTCCGGGGGCACGGCGCCGCTAGCCTGCGGTCCGTGGACGCCCTCTTCGACGCCTCGCTCTTCACCAGTGCGTTCGTGACCCTGTTCGTGATCATGGACCCGGTCGGGACGGTGCCGATCTTCCTGTCGCTGACCGGCGGCTACGAGCCTCCACGGGTACGACGTGCGGCGCGGCAGGCGGTCCTGGTCTCGCTGATCGTGATCGTCGTGTTCGCGTTCTTCGGCCAGAGCATCCTGGACTACCTGCACGTGTCACTGCCGGCGCTGCAGTGTGCGGGCGGTCTGCTCCTCCTGCTGGTCGCCCTCGAGCTGCTGACCGGTCGTGGCGACGAGCCGATGGCCGAGGGCGACACCAACGTCGCCCTGGTGCCGCTCGGCACCCCGCTGCTGGCCGGGCCCGGGGCGATCGTGGCCACCATGGTCTTCTCCAAGCGGGTCGACAACCTCGGCGACTTCCTCGCGGTCGGCCTGGCCGTGGTCGCGGTGCACCTGTGCATCTGGCTCACGATGACCTTCTCGATCCCGATCCTGCGGCTGCTCCGCGAGTCGGGGATCCTGCTCGTCACCCGGATCGCCGGCCTCCTGCTGAGCGCGATCGCCGTGCAGCTCATCGCCGACGCCGTCCACGCGTTCATCCGTGCCTACAGCTGAGCCCTCCGGCCCGGCGTGCGAGCCGCTCGGGCCCATGGTGAGTGCCCGGACATCGGTGCTCTTGTTGCGACGACCTGTGCCTCAGTCCGCTTGGCGCGACGGCTCGTGCTCGCCTGGGAACAGACGAGGACGCGTGACGTCTCGCGTTGTGGCGGCGCTACGACGGCGCCACTCCGTGGCATCGAGGTACCGCCATCAGCGTGCGCACGCTCCGCGGCTCAGGAGTGCGTGTGGCCGGGTTGCCGGACGGCGAGGATGTGGTCAGACGGATCGCTGAACGAGACCGGCTTGCCGGTGGCGCGGGCGTAGGCGATCTCCCGGCTCGTGGACTCGCCGATGTACCCGCCGGGGTTGATCACCAGGACCCGGTCAGCCAGGTCGATCTTCCGCAGGTGGAGTGCGTCCAGCGTGGCCTTCTGCTCGTCGGTGATCTTCTCGCCTGGCTCGCTAGGGGTGAAGACGTCTGGTGCGACGACGATGGCACCCGCAAAGGTGAGGTCGCGGTTCGCCGCGAGCATCTCATCTGCGAACCGGGTGGAGCCGCAGATGCACACGATCTCGGGCCGGTCGGGGTCGAGGCTGCTCACCGCTGCAAGCCTATACGGGCACCCGATCATCGGCTGCTGCGCACGCTCGATCGATCCCTTGAACGGGTCGTTCAACGACGGCCGAGGAACTGCAACCGCTGCAGCGCCGGCAGCGAGACGTGCCGGCTGACCGCGGCGATCACCTTGTAGCGCTTGCCGGGGATCGACAGCGCCTTGCCGGCGTCCCAGTCGGCCAGCGCGTCGTCGACGACCCGGTCCACGTCGAGCCAGAGCAGCCGCGGCACCGCCTCGCGCTTGACGTCCATCCGGGCGTGGAACTCCGTGCGCGTGAAGCCCGGGCACAGGGTCATGATCCGGACGCCCTGCTGGGCGTACTCCCGCGAAGCCCACGCCCCGAACGTCGTGACCCAGGCCTTGGCCGCGCTGTAGCTGCCGCGCGGCATGAAGGCCGCAACGCTGGCGACGTTGATGATGCCGCCGGAGCCCCGCTCCGCCATCGGGCCGAGGGCCGCGTGCGTGAGCCGCATCACGGCGGTGACGAGCACGTCCAGCGCGGCCTGCTCCTGCTCGACGGAGTTCTCGAGGAAGCGGCGCTTGAGCCCGAAGCCGGCGTTGTTGACGAGCAGGTCGACCGGGCGTGACCCGTCGGAGAGGCGCGCCTCGACCAGCGCCATCCCGGCGCGGTCGGACAGGTCGGCGACCAGCACCTCGGCGGACACGGCGTACGTCGCGGCCAGCTCGTCGGCGAGCGCCCGCAGCCGCTCCTGGTCACGCGCGACGAGCACGACGTCGTACCCCCGCTCGGCCAGCCGGAGGGTGAATGCGCGACCGATCCCCGCCGTCGGGCCGGTGACCAGGGCAAGTCGGCGCGCTGCGGGACTGGTCGTCGGTCGGGGGGAGTCGGGAGACATGGGCCACAGCAAACCGTTGCCTGCCCGATCTGGGCAAGTTCGTCCGGCATGATGGACGACGATGACCACCACACTCGCGGTCGCCAACCAAAAGGGCGGCGTGGCCAAGACGACCTCGGTCGCATCCATCGGCGCCGCACTCGCCGAGCTGGGCCAGAAGGTCCTGCTCGTCGACCTCGACCCGCAGTCGTGCCTGACGTTCTCG
>JAWWPM010000342.1:0-3230 GCA_033854915.1 Nocardioidaceae bacterium | reverse complement strand
ACCACGCTAAGGATGCTGCTCGGACTGGTGCGCCAGACCAGCGGCAGCGCGACGATCGGCGGCAAGAAGTACGTCGACATCCCCCAGCCGCAACGGGTGGTGGGCTCGGCCCTCGAGGCCACGAACTTCCATCCCGGCCGCAGCGGCCGCAACCACCTGCGGGTGCTGGCCGACACCGCCGGCGTCGACACGAAGCGGGTCGACGAGCTGCTGGAGCTGGTCGGCATCCCCGCAGCGGCACGGCGGCGCGCCGGCGGCTACTCGATGGGCATGCGTCAGCGGCTCGGACTGGCCGCGGCGATGCTGGGTGACCCGCAGGTGCTGCTGCTCGACGAGCCCGCCAACGGGCTCGACCCGGAGGGCATCCGGTGGCTGCGCGGCTTCCTGCGTCACCTCTCCAGCGAGGGCAAGACGATCCTGGTCTCCAGCCACATGCTGCAGGAGGTCGAGCAGACCGTCGACGACGTGGTGATCATCGCCAACGGCAAGCTGATCAAGCAGGGCCCGATCCAGGAGCTCCACGGCGAGGCGACCGCCCTCGTCCGCTCCGCCGATCCGACCGGCCTGGGCAGCGCCCTCGAGCGGGCCGGCCTGCGGGCCACCGCCTCGGAGGACGGCGCGCTGACCGTGCACTCCGGCGACCTGAGGACCATCGGCGAGGTGGCGCTCGCGGCCGGCATCGCCGTCCACGAGCTGCGCGGCAAGGACGCCGACCTCGAGGCGGTGTTCTTCGAGCTGACCGAGTCGCCGGAGAACGCCAACCGCAACCTGGCCACGGAAGAGGTGGCGTGATGGGCGGCGCGATCCGGTCCGAGATCCGCAAGATCTTCACCACGCGGCTGTGGTGGGGGCTGCTGGTCGGGGTGGTGATCATCGGGGGCGGGATCTCGGCCCTGTTCGCGTCCCTGGTCGGCAGCACCAACGCCGGCTCCGACCCAGCCCAGAACCCGTTCCTCCACATGTCCGTGGGCACCGCGCAGCTGATCTACTCGGCCGGCTTCTTCTGGCTGATCGCGCCCCTGATCCCGCTGGCGCTCGGGGTCATCCTGATCACCCAGGAGTTCCGGCACCAGACCATCTCCTCGACGTTCCTCGCGGCGCCACGACGGTGGGAGGTGCTGATCTCGAAGACGATCGCGGTGGTCGTGATCGGCATCGTGTACGGCGTCGTGAGCGTGATCTCCTCCGGCGTCTTCGGCGCGCTGGTGCTCACGCTCAAGGGCGAGGCGACGTACCTCGACAACGCCCAGGTGTGGCGCACCTTCGTGATGATCCTGCTGGTGTTCGTGCTCTGGGCGCTGCTCGGCTTCGGCTTCGGGATGCTGGTGCGCAACCAGCTCGCGGCGGTGTTCATCGCGCTCGGGATCGCGCTGATCGCGCAGATCATCCTGCAGATCCTCTTCGGCGCCCTCGGCTGGGACACCGCACCCAAGCTCCTGCCCAACAGCCTCAGCCAGGGGATGCTGGTCACCTCCGACCCGACCAACGGCGCCAGCGGCGACGGCAGTCCGTACTTCGTGTGGTGGGCCTGCGGCCTGATCCTGCTCGGCTACGCCGCGGCGCTGTCCGGCATCGGTGCTTGGCTGCTGTCCAAGCGCGACATCACGTGACCCTCCCGAGCGGCGAGCAGCACCTGATCGCGCACGGGCCGTACCGGGCGGTGGTCACCCAGAGCGGCGCGACGCTCCGCACGCTGTCCTACGACGGCCGTGACCTGGTGCAGGGGTTCGGTGAGGACGAGATGGCGTCCGCCGGGCGCGGCCAGGTGCTGCTGCCGTGGCCGAACCGCATCCGCGACGGCTCCTACGCCTTCGCCGGTCACGTCCTCCGGC
Source organism: Nocardioidaceae bacterium (assembly GCA_033854915.1). GTDB lineage: Bacteria > Actinomycetota > Actinomycetes > Propionibacteriales > Nocardioidaceae > Nocardioides. Next base: position 1,398 of record JAWWPM010000342.1, on the reverse strand, counting down.
TCCCGCTCTCGGAGCCCGGTCGGCACAACGCCAGCCACGGCCTGGTCCGCTGGGTGTCGTGGGCGCGCACCGGTGGCGACGAGGGGTCGGTGACGCTCGGCTACCGGCTGATGGCGCAGTCGGGCTACCCGTGGACCCTCGACCTGACGCTGGGCTACGCGCTCGGCGACGACGGGCTGTCCGTCACCGTGACCGCCACCAACGTCGCCGACCAACCGGCCCCCTTCGCCTACGGCGCGCACCCCTACCTGACGTCGGGGTCAGCGATGGTCGACGACGACGTGCTGACCCTCCCGGGCGCGACGAGGCTGCTGACGGACGACGAGCGCAAGCTGCCGGCGGGACGCGAACCCGTGGCCGGCTCGTCGTACGACTTCCGTGAGGGGCGCCGGATCGGCGACACGGTGGTCGACCACGCGTTCACGGACCTCGGTCGCGACACCGACGGACGGGTCCGGGTCACCCTGCGTGCGCCCTCCGGCACGGGCGTCGAGCTGTGGGGAGACGAGCACGTCCGCTGGCTGCAGGCCTACACCGGCGACGACCAGCCGACGGGTGCCCGCACCGCGGTCGCGGTGGAGCCGATGACGGCGCCACCGGACGCGTTCAACAGCGGCGACGACCTCGTCGTGCTGCAGCCGGGTGAGGCGTTCACGGCCGGCTGGGGCATCCGGGCCCTCGACTGAACCGGCGCCCTCGCGCAGGATGGGGCCATGGCGAAGTACCACGTCAACGACGCAGCAGTGGCCCACTGCAAGCAGCTGATCGAGTCCCGGCAGTACGTCCTCGACAGCGACTGGGGTGAGTCCCAGCCCGACGCCGAGGCCCAGAACGCGTACCTGGAGCGGCACTCCTGGGACGACTACGCCGCCTGGCACCTCGGCCTCACCGAGGGCGCCAACGACGAGACCAAGGCCCGGTACGCCTTTGTCTACGGCGACCTGCGCCGCGTCCACCGCACCGCCCTGATCGCCTGCGTCTACCGCGCCTCCGAGTGGCGCCACAAGGACGTCGAGCTGGCCGCCCACGACCTCCTCCAGCTCCTCGACCACCAGACCGCTTGATCCGCCGACCGGTCAGTTGTGGTGGCTGAAACTGCGCCGACCGGTCAGGTCCGTCCCGTCGTACGACGCCGAGCAGTCAGGTCCGTCGTGCCATTCGTGACCGGTCGACGCCGTACGGCCAACCAGAACTGACCGGTCGGCGCCATACGGGCAACCACAACTGACCGCTCGGCGAAGAGGGTCAGTCGTCGCGGTCGGTGCGGGTGCGTTCGGCGAGCACCCGGCGGAACTCCCGGACCGCGGCCACGGCGCGGTCGCCGTCGGAGCCCTGGATCCCCATCACCGGGATCGTGGTGCCGTCCGACAGGTCCATCGCGGCCCAGGGTGCACCCCG
>JAWWPM010000341.1:0-4104 GCA_033854915.1 Nocardioidaceae bacterium | reverse complement strand
GCCCATGATGCGCTGGCTGGTGTACCGCCGCACCCAGATCACGCAGCGGAGCCCGCACTCCGCCGCCACCGACGCCCACGCGGGCCAGCGGTCATCAGTCAGGGTGTCGTCCACGATGAGGCTGTTCCGGTCCCGGCCGATCGAGAGGTCGGGGCCCTCTTTGAGTTCCATCTCCCGGGCATGGAACGCCGTGACGACCGCATCCGTGCTGGCCACGGTCTCGATCCGTCGTTTGGCATGCACGAACGCCACTCCGGCGTGGCTGCAGTTCACCGCAGACCGCGCGAAGTCGAGCACCCGCTCGACGGTCTCGGCAACGGTGCCTTCCTCATGGATCGACAGAGCCATCTCCGCCAGGCTGGTGCCGAGATCTTTGGGAGTCGTCACACGGAGTCGCGGTTGGAGGGCGTCGATCGGGTCGTGTCCACGGTCACGTTTCTAGCATGCCATGGGGGTGTAGAGGCACACCCGCATGGGCGTTCCCGCTCCTCAGGCGTCGCTTGTGGGCGCCTTCTCGTCTTCTCCGGTGTCGTCGGCAGGTGTCTGCGACCACACCGGGTCGACGCGGTTCTCCTGGTCGTCGGGATCCTCGTCCACGCGCTCGGCCGCGTCTGCCTCGGAGATCTCCTCGCCTGCGGGTACGCCGGGGAGGTCGACAGGGCGCTGGTGGTCTGCCATCTCGGTCATGCCGGCTCCGTACCCCGGAGGGCAAAGGTCACGCTCTGCGTTGGGGGCGGTGCCCTCCAGCTGAGTCGGGCGCCACCGCCCGGCTCGTCGGACAGCCGAAGGGAGGTGATGACGCCGTCGCCGTCCAGCCACGCGAGCTCCACCTCCAGCCCGGACACCGGGTCCTGCTGCATCACGTCGTCACCGCTCATCGGGCCGGCCCTCGCGGCGTCGGGTGGAGAACTCCTCAACGGCTGCCATCAGGTCCTCGCCCTGGATGCTCTTCAGCGCGATCCGGTGGACACCCGCCTCGTAGGCCTGGCTCTCTTCCAGCGGACTGATCATGCCCGTGTGCAGGATCAGCGCGATCTGGGGAGCCACCACAGAGACCTGGCGGCACAGTTCGATGCCGCGCCCGTCCGGGAGGCGGTTGTCCACCACGGCCAGGTCGGGGCCATGCGTGAGGATCGCGGCCACCCCCTCCTGGAGCGTGGCCGAGGAGGCGCAGACGTCGAAGCCCACCGACTCCAGCTTCTGGGCGAGCCAGTCGCGGACCACGGCGTGGTCGTCAACGATGACGGCGCGGGGGCGCGCCGACTCCGGTGTGGGCTCCGCCAGGGGCTGGGACACGTGGGCAAGGTACGAGCGGGCACACCGCCGGAACAGGGGCTAAAGTCCCGTGGCCTCGCGACGAGTCCCACGTGGCCAGCAGCTCTTACACCCCGCCCGGGACGCCCACATCCTCCCCAGCCGAGATTTTGCTCAACAGTGGCCCCACGGGTCACTGCCGTCCCAGAACGGGCGCCTCAGCGTTGTCTTCCACCCGCCAGGGGGTCACTCTTGGCCCTGGGGGAATCTTTCGCCGGGGGGTGCGAAGAAAAAATGGCTGAACGCGCGCTGAAGTCGGCGCCAAAACACACGGTTGTGCCGGATCCTGAGGACGTGGTCCCAGAGAGTCCCGGCAGTCGGCTGCTCGACGCATTGCGCGCGGGCGACGACCAGGCGGTGCTCGCGGCCGTCAGCCAGTCCACGACAGTCACGGCGGACAACATGCCGTGGTCCTGCCGCGGTCCGGACGAGATCGCGACCATGCTCCGCGAGGCACGCGAGCGCTTTCCCGGACTCACCTTCGAGTCCTCGGCGCGCCACGTCGGCTTCGGGATCGTGATCGAGGAGGCGCGGGTCCGCGACGCCGCGGCCGAGGCTGCTGCCCACGCAGACGCCCTCGCAGCCGGTGCCGATCCTGACATCGAGCCGGAGACGTCCGACGTCGACACTTCGCTGCATCCGATGTGGGACGCCCCGCCGAAGACGACCCACCTGGGACTGTCGGTCTGGCGGGACCGGGTCGAGGTCGACGAGCCGGCGACCCCGCTCAACATGCCGGTACGGCTGACGGTCAAGCACGACGACCTCCAGGTCCACGAGATCACGCTCAGCTTCCCGGCCGCATTGCTCAAGCGCGCCCTGGGCTTGCACGTCGACCCGTTCGAGATGTCCTTGAGCGAGATCCAGTCGGCCTTCATCGCCCCGGTGGGCGCGGGCTTCACGACCCACAAGCTGGCCCGCCCGGAGCTCGCGCTCGCAGCCGCTCCTCCGGTCGAGACGCCGCAGACAACGGTCCCGGTCGGGCAGGAGCCGCCGCGCCGCCGCCGCCGGGTCGTGGTCCCGTTGCTCCTGGCCCTGCTCGCGGTCGCCGCCGGCGCCGGCTGGTGGGTGGTCCAGGGTTCCGATGGCACCAGCGTCGCCACCCCACCCCCCGCCTCGGCCACACCGACGCCAACGCCCACCCCTTCGCCCTCGGTGCAGGTGACGCCGACGCAGGAGCCGAGCAACCCGGTGCGTTCACGCAAGCCCAACGTGACCCTGACCAGCGACCTCGCGTTCACCTTCAACAGCTCCGTGCTGTCCGGGGCCGCCAAGCAGGAGATCGCCAAGGTCGCCCATCAGGTGATCCGGGCCAAGCTGAAGGGCACGATCTTCGTCGACGGCTACACCGACAACATCGGTTCGGCGGCCTACGGGAAGGTGCTCTCCCAGAAGCGCGCGGACGCCGTCGCCTCTTACCTGCGCAGCCAGCTGGGCAACGCCAAGGTCACGGTCGTGCCGGCCGGGCACGGCGAGTCCCACCCCATCGCCAGCAACGCGACCCAGGCCGGACAGGCGCAGAACCGGCGCGTGACCATCACCCTGCCCAAGCCCTGAACGCCGACCGGCCGGCCGACCGGCCTACCGTGTGCACATGCGTGAGGAGCTGCGGGTCGGCTTCGTGACCGGCGCGACCCCCGACAAGTGGGCGCGCGCCTGGCGCGAGCGCCGGGCCGAGCGGCTCCTCCTCGTCCCGCTGACCGAGGACGAGCAGGAGCCCGCCGTGCGCCGCGGCGAGGTCGACATGGCGCTGGTGCGCCTGCCCGTCGAGACCGAGGGCCTGCACTGCGTACGGCTGTACGACGAGCGACAGGTCGCCGTGGCCGGTCTCGAGCACCTGGTCTCGGCCGCGGACACCGTCACCCTCGCGGACCTCGCGGACGAGCAGCTGGTCCGGCCGCACGCCTCGGGCTGGACGCCATCGGTGGACCAGAAGCCCTGGCCGGCCATGTCGGAGAAGGACGCGGTCGAGACCGTTGCCGCCGGCACCGGGGTGGTGATCCTGCCGATGTCGGTCGCCCGGCTCCTCCAGCGCAAGGACGTCGTCCACCGGGAGGTCACCGACCTCCCGCCCAGCACGATCGCGCTGGTGTGGCCCCGCGAGAAGGACGGTGAGGTCACCCAGGCCTTCGTCGGAGTGGTCAAGGGTCGCTCGGCGAACTCCTCGCGCGGCTGACCCCCGTAGGGTGACCCGCATGCCCGCCGTCGTCGCCTCGGCCCCCGGCCGGGTGAACCTGATCGGCGAGCACACCGACTACAACGGCGGGCTCTGCCTGCCTCTGGCGCTCAGCCAGCGCACGACCGTCAGCCTCACCCCTCGCGACGACCTGCTGCTCGGCCTGCGCAGCGCTCAGCAGGAGGACGCGTGGGAAGGCTCGGTCGAGGACCTGCCCGAGGGCTGGCCCGCCTACGTCGCCGGCGTCGTCGGCGCGCTGCGCGAGGAGGGGTACGCCGTACCCGGGTTCGACGCCATCATCGACTCCGACGTGCCGCTCGGCGCCGGTCTCTCGAGCTCGGCGGCCCTGGAGTGCGCGACCGCGGTGGCCGTGGCCGGGCTGGTCGGTCTCGACCTCGACGACGCCACACGCCGGCGGTTGGCGGGGGTCTGCCGACGGGCCGAGAACGACTACGTCGGTGCGCCCACGGGCGGCATGGACCAGATGGTGGCGATGCTGGCTCGCCCCGACCACGCGCTGCTCCTCGACTTCGCCGACGACAGCGTGACCCCGGTCCTGCTGCCGCTGGACGAGGCAGGTCTGCTGCTGCTCGTGATCGACACGCGGGTCAGCC
>JAWWPM010000340.1:0-10375 GCA_033854915.1 Nocardioidaceae bacterium | reverse complement strand
GCAGTGCGCCGGCACAGGCCGGGGGCGGCACCTGAGGCACGAGGTCGTTGCCGTTGCCGATGTTGATGTCCTCCTCGCTGGTGGCCTTGAACATCGGCTTGCCTGTGAGGTCCTTCGGCATGTCGAGACTGACCAGGTAGTCACCGGCCGGCAGGGTCGCGAAGGCGCCGCCGTTGCAGACCGGGTTGGCCGGGTCGCTGGCATCGAGGGTGCCGGTGAAGCAGCCGTCGCCGAAGCCGTAGTTGCCGTCGACGGTGGCGCCGAACGACGCGTCGGGCGTCCCCTGGTCGGTCGGGTAGGTGCCGAACTGGATGCTCTGCGAGAACGCCGGAACGCAGATGCCGGTGGTCTCCTGGTCCAGGGCAAGGACTGCCTCGTCCACGCCGTGCTGCAGCGGGTTCCCGTCGAGATCGCGCGCGGTGCAGCCGGTGGGCTTCTGCCAGCTCTCCGAGAGGTAGCTGTTGAGGAGCTTCCCCTTGAGGTAGGACCCGTCGGAGTCCAGCTCGTAACGGTCGTTGGCGTCACAGGGCGCGCCGGAGTGAGTGCCGCAGTCCACCGGGGCGTAGAGGTCGACCGGGACGTTGGGGACGCCGGGCTGCCAGTCCTCGGACGCGGCGTACTGCGGGTCGAGCTCGTTGCGGGTGACGTCGTAGCTGACCGAGCCGACGATGCCGCCGTTGCGCGGATCGGTGCCGTTGGCGCCGGTCGGGTCGTAGGAGTGCACGCCCCAGTCGACGGAGCCGCCGAGGCCGATGATGTTGAGCGTGCTGACGTCGACGCCCGAGCCCTTGATGGTGGTTGGCTTGTTCTGGTTGTCGGCCTGGTAGGTGACGCCGGTCGTGTAGAACGAGTCGTTGTAGGCCTCCATGACCGTCCAGCCGAACTCACCGAGCGGGTAGGCCTCGAACGAGTAGTGGCCGTTCGCGTCGGTGGTCGCCGTGGTCTGGCCGCGGTCCATGAGCGAGTTGTCACGCTTGCGCAGGGTCAGCGTGAAGTTGGGGATGCCCTTCTCTCCGGGGTCCTTCACGCCGTTGCGGTTGGCGTCGGCGTAGACGTAGCCGTCGTACTCGGTCCACCAGCCGGTCACCGGCACCGTGCCGAGAGAGACGGCCTCGCCGGCTCCGACGGTGACGTTCTGCAGCGCGAGCAGGTTGTTCTGGGCCTCGTCCCACCACGTGAGCGTGTAGTCGCCCTGCGGGACCCCGGTGATGTCGAACCGGCCGTCGGTGCCGGCCTGGCCGACCCAGACCGCCTGGTCGCCGTTCTCGTTGTCGCTCAGGGACAGCCAGGCGTCCGGGACGGGTCGCTGGACCTTGGACCCGGTGTAGCCGTTGTACAGGTCGAAGATGCCGCCCTTGGGGGGCACGTAGTGCAGGGTCCGCATGACCCGGCCGCTGATGTCGCCACCGGCGTTGGAGTCCAGGGGCTGGCCGTTCTTGGTGGGCTTGGCGAAGCCGAACAGCGGGACCGGCACCGCCTCGCCGGCGAGGTTGAACTCGGTGTCGTAGCCGGTCGAGCCCTCCATCACCCAGCTGTCCCAGTCGTGGTTGCCCTCGAGCGTGGTGGTCTGGATCCACTGCTGGCCGTCGGGCGGCGTGACGGACTGGGTGTAGCGGTTGGTGCCCATGTGCGGGAAGGTCACGATGCCGTCGGCGTCGCTGAGGCACCTGCCGCCGACCTGGTCGACGACCGGCGCCATGTCGGCGTCCAGGGCCGACAGGGGGATCTCGTGCGTGACCGGGTCCTCGCCGACGTACGTCGTACACAGCGGGTTGCCGTAGACGTCGGTGGTGACCTCGCCGAGGTCGTCGTTGAGGTGGCCCTGGAAGCCCTGCAGCGGGGCCTCACCGGCATCGTCGGCACTGTTGGTCGGGACCATGTCCTCGAAGACCTTGCCCTTGACCGTGGAGTCGGGCAGCGGCATCGGCTGGAGCCCGACCTGCACCGGGTCCTGCCCGAGCGGCATCGTGAAGTGGGCGCCATCGAGCTTGTAGCCGTCGGTCAGGACCGAGATCAGGTACTTCCCGTCCGGCAGGTCCAGCCCGGCCGCGATCGTGTCCTGGTCGCCCTGGGCGACGATCGGGGCGGCGTCGGGGGCCGCGTTGATCGACGTCCAGGGGCAGGACGCGGGGTAGCCGGGCTGGCCCGACGGTGGGACGTACGACGGGGAGCAGACGCCGGTGGCCGTGCGGTGGTCGGTGGACCCGGTGTCGTCGGCGTTGATGATGAAGCGGTAGCTGGCGACCTGGTCACCCTCGGTGACGCCGGCACCGTGGAAGGCGCGCGGCTCCGTGCGGGCACTGACCACGTCGAGCGTGAGGGTGTTGGTCGCGGCCGAAGCGGGGGCGGCGGTCACCAGCGCGCCGAGTGTCGTGAACGTCGCCACGACGACGGCGAGCACAGTCGCCTTCACTGCGGCGGTACGGGTTCCTGATCGGTGCATCTGCCTCACGCTCCCGGCGCAATCCACGGTTGGTGAGATCACCGTGGGGGTCCGCGAGCGAAAGCGCGAGGTTCATGACGGCACTGTCACGAGGCCGTCATGTCGGGCGTCGGGTCAGGACCGGGACTGACCGAGGAAGCCCCTGCGGGGCAGGGTGAACTCGAAACGCGCACCACCGCCGTCCCCGGCGTGGACGGCCACGTCGCCGCCCCACGCGCGGGCCGTGGCCCGCGCCATGGCGAGGCCGAGACCGCTGCCCATGGGACCGCTCGGAGGCATCCGGTGCCAGAAGCGGTCGAACACGTGGTCGCGGTCCTCGGGAGCGATCCCGAGACCGTCGTCGACCACGACGATCGAGCAGGTGTCCGGACGCACGATGCCGAGGACCTGGATGACGCCGTCGTCCTCGGTGAAGTGGACGGCGTTCTCGACCAATGCGTCGATAGCGAGGGCGAGCCACACCGGGTCGGCGCTCAAGGTGGCCGACTCGCGGCACTCGACCCGCCAACGTCGATGCGTCTCGATCGACCAGTTGTCGGCCACCTCGTGCACGAAGTCCGCGAGATCCAGGGACTGCGCAGGTGGCGTCTGGCCGGCGTCGAGCTGGGCGAGGGCGAGCAGCCGGTTGGAGAGCACGGACATCCGGTCCAGCTGACGCAGGGCGACGTGTACGTCCTCGTGCACGGCGCGCTCGGCCGAGGTCTCCACCAGCAGCTCGAGATGGCCGCGGGCGATGGTCACCGGGGTCCGGATGGCGTGGCTGGTGTCCCGGAAGAACGAGCGCTCGCGCTCGATCATGGCGCGCTGGGTCTCCGCCATCTCGAGGACGGCGCGGTTGGCGGCGGCACGTCGCCGGGCGTGCCACACCATCGCCAGCAGCAAAGCCGGCATCAGCGGGATCTCCGAGAGCTCGGGAGTGTCGATGACGCCGCGTGAGTAGGACACCAGCATCAGACCGCCGGTGACCATGGTGATGCCCAGGATCACGATGGCGGCGACCGAGACCGGCCACACCCGGTAGCCGTACACGAGAGCCGTGCTCAGGAAGATCAGGTGGTAGGGGATGGTGGCCCAGTCGGAGTTGTCGGCCATCACCACCAGGGCCGCCACCACGAACGTCGCCAGGCCCACGTCGACCGCGCGACCGACGGTGCGAGACCGGTCGCGCAGCAGGCGAGTCAGTGCGCGGGAACGCGCTTGCGCGAGCCCCGTCAGGGATCGCGCGCGGGGCGCGAGGTCAGCTGCTCTGAAGCTGGTAGCCGACATTGCGTACCGTCCGGATCACGTTGCGGCGCAGTTTGTGTCGCAGTCTGGCCACGCATACGTCGACCACGTTGGTGGCCGGGTCGAAGGCATACCCCCAGACGTCGGCGAGGAGCTCCTCGCGTGAGCAGACCCGGTCGGCACGGCACATCATGTGCCGCAGGAGCAGGAACTCGCGCTGGCTGAGGTTCTCCTGCCGTCCGTCGACCGTGAGGGTCCTGGCGGGCACGTCGAGTGCGATCGCGCCGACCCGCAGGACGTCGCCGCTGCGCGTGCCGGTGTGGTCGTCGTCTGTGGCGTGCACTTGTACCCGGGCCAGCAGCTCGCGGATCGCGAACGGCTTGCCGAGGAAGTCGACTGCTCCGGCCTCCAACAGCTCGACGCGGGCACCCACGTCGGCCTCCGCCGAGAGCACCAGGATCTTGATCCCGGGTTGGGCCGCATGCAGGGCCGCAAGCACGTGGCGTCCGTCCACGCCCGGCATCACCAGGTCCAGGACGACGAGGTCCGGCGGTGTGCTGAGCGCGAGGCCCAGGCCCACGGCTCCGTCGGTAGCAGTTGTCACGACATGTCCGCCGGCCTCGAGCGCGCGCTCGACGAACCTGACGAGCTCAGGCTCGTCGTCGATGACCAGGATGTGCGCCATCAAATTCCCCCGTTTTCCCCCGGAGGCGCACTCTACGTTCGCAGCCGGAGGGGACGCAGCCCCCAAAATGGGGGAGTGGGCGACATCGCGGCGCCGGTGCGGTCTGCGGCGCCGTGCGCAGTAGCCTGAACCCATGACCACGCCGGCGCCCTTCGGGCGGATGCTGACGGCCATGGCCACGGCGTTCACCGACGACGGAGCGGTGGACCTCGACGGCACCGCCGCGATCGCGCACCACCTCGTCGAGCACGGCCACGACGGCGTCGTGGTCAGCGGTACGACGGGCGAGAGCCCGACGACCAGCGTCGCCGAGACCGGCGAGATCCTGCGTGCGGTCAGGGACGCCGTCGGCGGCCGGGCCAGCGTCGTGGCCGGCGTCGGCACCAACGCGACGGCGCACAGCATCGAGCTCGCGCAGCAGGCCGAGAAGCTGGGCGCCGACGCCCTCCTGCTCGTCACGCCGTACTACAACAAGCCGAGCCAGGCGGGCGTGCTCCACCACTTCCAGCAGGTCGTGGCCGCGACCGGCACTCCGGTGATTTTGTACGACGTACCCGGACGCACCGGCACCCAGATCGGCATGGACACCTACGAGCAGATCAAGGGCGACACCGTCGTGGCCGTCAAGGACGCCGTCGGTGACTTCGCCCGTGGGGTCGAGCTGAGACAGCTCGGCTATGCGATCTACTCCGGCGACGACGTGTCCAACCTCGGCTGGCTCGCGCACGGAGCGTGCGGTGTGATCAGCGTCGTCGGCCATGCGGCCGGCCGCCAGATCAGGTCGATGATCGAGGACTTCCTCGACGGCAACACCACCGCTGCCCTGAAGACCTACGCCCAGCTCCTGCCCGCGACGCGGGCGATCATGGGTGTTCCCAACTACGGCGCCACCACCGCAAAAGCAGCTCTCCAGCTGCTCGGAGTGCTCGACAACCGCAACGTCCGCGGGCCGCTGGTGCCCCTGACCGACGACGAGGTCGCGGCGCTCCGCTCCGGCCTCGAAGCCTCCCACCTCCTCTGAGATGAGAACCCTTTGAGTCACGCACATCCCGAGCTCTCCACACCGGCCGATCTGCCGAAGGGGGGCTTACGGATCATCCCGCTCGGCGGGCTCGGCGAGGTCGGCCGCAACATGACCGTCTTCGAGTACGACGGGCGCCTGCTGATCGTCGACTGCGGTGTTCTCTTCCCCGAGGAGAACCATCCCGGCGTCGACCTGATCCTCCCCGACTTCGACGCGATCCGGCACCGCCTCGACGACGTCGAGGCGCTGGTGCTGACCCACGGACACGAGGACCACATCGGCGCCACGCCGTACCTCCTGCGCGAGCGCGGCAACATCCCGCTGGTCGGCTCCGAGCTGACCCTGGCGCTGCTCGACTCCAAGCTCAAGGAACACCGGCTCAAGGAGACGATCCACCACAAGGTGAAGGCCGGCGACACCCTGGAGCTCGGGCCGTTCGCGCTCGAGTTCGTCGCGGTCAACCACTCGATCCCCGATGCGCTCGCGGTCGCCATCCGCACCGGCACCGCGCTGGTGCTGCACACCGGTGACTTCAAGATGGACCAGCTCCCGCTCGACGGCCGGATCACCGACCTCCGCGCGTTCGCCCGGCTGGGCGAGGAGGGCGTCGACCTGTTCCTCACCGACTCGACCAACGCCGAGGTGCCCGGCTTCACCACCTCCGAGGGCGAGATCGCACCGGTCCTCGACCGGGTGTTCAGCGGCACCGACCAGCGGATCATCGTGGCCTGCTTCGCCTCGCACGTGCACCGCGTCCAGCAGATCCTCGATGCTGCCGTGGCGCACGGCCGCAAGGCTGCCTACGTCGGACGGTCGATGGTGCGCAACATGGGGATCGCCCAGGACCTCGGCTACCTCCACGTCCCGCCCAACGTGATGGTCGAGGCCAAAGAGCTCGCCGACCTGCCGCCGGAGCGCCAGGTGCTGATCTCCACCGGCAGCCAGGGTGAGCCGATGTCGGCGCTCAGCAGGATCGCGCAGCGCAACCACCACTTCGTGCACATCGAGGAGGGCGACACCGTCATCCTGGCCAGCTCGCTGATCCCCGGCAACGAGAACGCCGTCTACAAGGTGATCAACGGCCTGACCCGCCTCGGCGCGAACGTCGTGCACAAGGGCAACGCGATGGTCCACGTCTCCGGCCACGCGAGCGCCGGCGAGCTGCTCTACGCCTACAACATCGTCAAGCCACGCAACGTGCTGCCGGTGCACGGCGAGTACCGCCACATGAAGGCGAACGCGGCGCTGGCCAAGGCCACCGGCGTCGAGAACGTCGTGATCGCCGAGGACGGCATCGTCGTCGACCTGGTCGACGGCGTCGCGAGCATCGCCGGCAAGGTCGACTGCGGCTACGTCTTCGTGGACGGCTCCAACATCGGCGACATCACCGAGTCCGACCTCAAGGACCGCCGGATCCTCGGCGAGGAGGGGTTCGTCTCGGTGATCGTGGTGATCGACTCGGTCAGCGGCAAGGTCTCGAGCGGGCCGGAGATCCACGCCCGTGGCTTCGCCGAGGACGACAAGACCTTCGAGGCGATCAAGCAGCCGATCGTCGACGCGATCGACGCCGCCATGCGCGAGGGCGTCGACGACCCCTACCAGCTCCAGCAGACCGTACGTCGTGTGATGGGCCGCTGGCTGAACCGTGAGCTGCGCCGCCGCCCGATGATCATCCCGGTGGTCATCGAGGCCTGAGCAGCGCCGGCTTCAGACGATGCTGTAACCGGCCGGCAGCTCGCCCCGGCCGGTGAGTGCGGCGAGCAGCGTCGGCCCGTGCCCCGACCGGACGGCGACCTCGGCGGCCAGGGTGGCAGCGTCGACGAGGGCGCCCTCGGCGTAGGCCGGCTCGACGCCGGACGCGCGGCCGATGTCGAGGCCGTGCACGACGAGCTCGAAGGTGCGGGTGCGGAGGTACTCGCCGAGCACCATGCCTCCGGCGATCGTGGTCAGCGCGTACGACGCGTCGTACGCCGCGAGCTTGACGCTCACCCGCTCGGCCAGGTCGCGGACGTGACCCGCGGGGTCGTCGCCCAGTGCGGCACCGGCCTGGCGGCCGCGCTCGACGACTGCGTCTCCGGAGGCGGCGCCCGAGGCGGCGATCAGCAGGTAGTAGTCGGCGGCCGTCGGCACCTCGACCGCGTCGGCCGGCTGGTCGAGGTAGGTCTCGACGGTGACCAGCGAACGTGAGGTGTGGCCGACCAGGGACCGGAGGTCCCAGTCGCCGAGCCCGGGACTCGCGAGCTCGGCGACCTGGATGGAGCCGACCAGCGCGACGAAGGACTCCGCGGAGGAGAGGAAGGCGTGGCGGCTGTCGTTCACCAGGCCATGATCTCGCACCGCCGTCTCGTGACCTCGGTCGCAGAGATCAGGTGGCGGCGAGGACGCCGATCACGATCAGCGTCTGGCCGGCGTGATAGGTCACCATCACCAGGAGCTGTGCGCGGTCCCACGGCCGGACGAAGCGGTCACGGGCGAGCATCGTGTCGCTGACCGCGAAGACCGCGGCACCGAGCGCGATCAGCGCCTCACCCGTGGTGAAGGCGTAGATCACCATGGCGCCGATCACGATCGTGTAGAGACCGACCGGCGCGGCGAGGGAGAGCCCGCCGCGCAGGTAGGTCGAGGCCGCGACCTGGCGGGTGGCCAGCAGGCAACCTCCGAGCACGAGGAACGAGAGGTAGTTCCAGCCCTGGGGGTCGAGCCCCACCTGGACGAAGGAGAGGACGAAGGCGACGTGCCCGAGCAGGAACGCGCCCAGGCCGAGCCGGAACCGGGTCTCGCCCTTGTCCAGCAGGAACACGTCACCGGCCAGGGAGAACGCGAGCCCGACGAGCAGCCAGCGCCCGGCCGCCGTGTCGGTGGCCCCGAGGACGACCGCGGCGAGGATCAGGGCGACGAGGGTGGACGGCTTCGCCCACTGCTCGGTACGGCGGTCGGCTCGCGACACGGCGAACCAGTCCGTCAGCGCGCAGCCGGCCACCAGCACAGCGAGGATCCACACGAGGGAGCCGGTCACGGGCGAAGCATGACAGGGGGTGTGTCGGCACCGGGTGCCAGAGTGGTGGCCATGAACGTGAGCGACCTGCTGATCGACTCCCTCGACCGCGTGCACGACCTCGTGCCCGGCATCCTCGAAGGGCTCTCCGACGACGACCTGGTCTGGCGGCCCGACCCCGAGGCCAACACGATCGCCTGGCTGGTCTGGCACCTGACCCGGGTCGAGGACGACCACGTCTGCGACGCCTCGGGCGAGGAGCAGGCGTGGACTGCCGACGGCTGGGCCGAGCGGTTCGGGCTGCCGTTCTCCGAGAGCGAGCACGGCTACGGCCAGACGGCCGCCCAGGTGGGGCAGGTGCGGGTCGGCCGAGACCTCCTCGCGGGCTACCTCGCCGCGGTGGCGGAGCGGACCCACGCCTACGTCGCCACGCTGACACCCGGCGACCTCGACCGCGTCGTGGACACCCACTGGGACCCTCCGGTGACCCTCGGCGTCCGACTGGTCAGCGTGGTCAACGAGGTCAACCAGCACGTCGGACAGGCTGCCTACCTCCGCGGACTGCTCGACCGGCGCTGACCGGGCTCGCAGAGCCGGCCGGGGGCGCGCCGCGTGTGATCCGTGTGACTGGAGTGACGTTGGCCTAGATTCCTCACCATGGCGACCCGTACGTCTTCCCCGCCGGGTTCGCGGAGCAGGGCTGCGTCCTCGAAGAGCTCCAGGAGCTCGAAGAGCCGCAGCACCCCGACCTCGCGATCTCGGAGTACGACGAAGAAGAGCTCCCGCACGCCCGCACGCAAGCCGGCGACCCGGTCAGCGAGAGGGCGACCCAAGCCGCGCGCGGTCCGGTCCGGCAAGGGTCCGGTGCTGCGTGGGTTCACCGCGCTCGGACACGGCGTCGCCGCGATCTGGCTGGGCATCGCCCACGCCGTCGGTGCGACCGCTCGCCGGATCGGCCGGACCGCTCGCGAGCTGGAGCCCGAGCACCGCCGTGACGGTGTGGGGTTGTTCATCTTCGGGCTGGCTCTGGTCAGCGCGGCGGCGGTCTGGTGGCAGCTGCCCGGCGCGATCATGGAGGGCACCCGCACCGTGGTGGCCGGCTCGGTCGGCAAGGTCGGCTGGCTGGTGCCGTTGATGCTGGTCTGGATCGGCTGGCGCAACCTGCGCGACCCCGAGACCAACGGCCCGGCGGGCCGTCAGGTCATCGGCTGGATCGCTCTCGCCTTCGGGGTGCTCGGCGTCGTGCACATCGCGGCCGGCAACCCGCACCCGGTGGCCGGCGACGCCTCCGACCTCCAGGACGCCGGTGGTGCGATCGGCTACGTCGTCTCCAGCCTGATGCTCGACCTCCTCCGCACGTCGTACGTCGTGGTGCCGCTGCTGCTGCTCCTCGCCGTCTTCGGGATCCTGGTGATCACCGCGACGCCGGTCTACCAGGTGCCGGTGAAGCTGGCCGCCCTCCGGGACCGGATGCTGGGCCGCACCCCGCCCGCTGAGGAGACCTCCGACCTGCCCACGCAGCCGGTGCGCAGCCGCCGCCGGCCGCTCGTCGACGACATCGATCCCGACCTGGGCGACCCGGCCTACGACAGCCCGGTGCTCAGCGACCGCGAGCTGCGCAAACGCAAGCGCGGCCTGGGCAAGCTGGGAGCCCCGATCGACCCAGACGACACAGCGGACACTGACACCATCGCGACGAGCCCGAGCGACGACGACACCTCGACCGACCTCGTGCCGCCGCCGCACGCGCCGCTGCCGGCCCGGATGGAGCAGCTGGAGCTGTCCGGTGACATCGTCTACAGCCTGCCGGGCAACGAGGTCCTCAAGCCGGGCTCGGTGCACAAGGCCCGCTCGAAGGCCAGCGACGACGTGGTCGGGCGGCTGACCCAGGTGCTCGACGAGTTCGACATCGACGCCCAGGTCACCGGCTACACCCGGGGCCCGACGGTCACCCGCTACGAGGTCGAGGTCGGGCCGGCGGTGAAGGTCGAGAAGGTCACCGCA
>JAWWPM010000339.1:0-16742 GCA_033854915.1 Nocardioidaceae bacterium | reverse complement strand
GGCTCCATCGACGCCGAGCAGACGGTCTACGACAAGGACGGCCACATCCACGACTCGCACCTGGTGCTGCGGGTCCCGGTCGCGTCGTTCACCAAGGCCATGCACCGGGTCGAGGGCCTCGGCACCGTGGTGCACTCCAGCAGCACCGGCAAGGACGTCAGCACCGAGGTCATCGACATCCAGCAACGGCTCAAGACCCTGCGGATCAGCCTGCACGACCTCAACTCGTTCCAGCGTCAGGCCCACGACATCGGCCAGCTGCTGCGCTTCGAGAACGCCATCACCCAGCGCCGGGGCGAGTTCCAGTCGCTCAAGGCGCAACGCAACCACCTTCGCAGCGAGACCAGCATGTCCACGATCGACCTCGACATCTCCGTGCCCGCCGTGCACACCGCCACGGTCGTCTCCCATCGCCACGCGGGTTTCGTGACCGGCCTGCGGCACGGCTGGTCGGCGCTGACCCGGACGGTCGTGGTCGGGCTGACGGCCGTCGGTGCGCTGCTGCCGTTCGCGGTCGTGCTGGCCGGGGTCGGCCTGCCGCTCTGGTGGTGGACCCGTCGTACCTCACGGAACCGGCCGGTCACCCCGGCCGCCGCCGAGGAGTGAGCCCCACTCGTCACTCCCGCCACAGGGTTGTGGGGGTGATCCGACGCTTGTGGGAGGCTGCAGTCCCCCACCAGCACCAACTCCCCCGCCTGAGCGGGGGAACCGACAGCAGCCCCGTCAGTAGCCCTGGACGAACTCGGTGAGCCGGGCGAGCTGGTCGGGGTCGGTCGACGGGATGACGCCGTGGCCGAGGTTGAAGATGTGGCCCTTGGCCGCCCGGCCCGCCTCGATGATCTCGGCGGCGCGGGCCGTCATCACGTCGGTGGGGGCGAAGACCAGGGTGGGGTCGAGGTTGCCCTGCACCACCCGGTCTCCGACCAGCGGGATCGCGTCCGCAAGCGGCATCCGCCAGTCGACGCCGACCACGTCGGCGCCGGCCTCGCCCATCAGCCCGAGCAGGCTCCCGGTGCCGACCCCGAAGTGGATGCGCGGGACGCCGAGCTCACCGGCCGCGGCGAGCACCCGCGCCGAGTGCGGCATCACCGACGCACGGTAGTCCTGCGGGGTCAGCGCCCCGGCCCACGAGTCGAAGAGCTGGATCGCCGAGGCACCGGCCCGGACCTGCACCTCGAGGTAGGCCGCCGCAATGCCGGCGATCTTGCGCATCAGCGCGTCCCACACCTCCGGGGCGCCGAACATCATCGCCTTGGTCTTCGCGTGCTCCTTGGACGGGCCACCCTCGACGAGGTACGACGCCACGGTGAACGGCGCGCCGGCGAAGCCGATCAACGGCGTCGCGTCGAGCTCGGCCACCAGCGACGTGATCGCGGCGGTGATGTAGGGGACGTGCTCGGGGGTCAGGTCGGGGATCGCCGCGACGTCGGCCAGGGTGCGCACCGGCGACGCCACCACCGGGCCGATGCCTGGCTTGATGTCCAGGTCGACCCCGACCGCCTTGAGCGGCAGCACGATGTCGGAGAAGAAGATCGCCGCGTCGACGCCGTACCGGCGGACGGGCTGGAGCGTGATCTCGGTGACCAGGTCGGGGTTCATGCACGACTCGAGCATCCCGACGCCCTCGCGGAGCTCGAGGTACTCCGGCAGCGAACGCCCTGCCTGGCGCATGAACCACACCGGGGTGTGGGGCACGGACTCCCCCCGCGCGGCGCGGAGGAAGACGCTGTCGGCCGGGGAGGTCATGCGCGAATCGTCGCAGGTGACCCGGCGTGTTCGCACATCCCGGTATCGGCCCCGACCTACTGTGAAGGCATGGTCGTCGGTCCAGAGACGCGCCCCGGTGAGGGCGCGGCCGCGAGCCCCCCGGAGTTCCAGGAGGCCGTGCGCGAGATGGGCGAGGCCAGGATGCGGCCCGAGGTGCTCTGCGAGCCGATGCCGGCACCCCAGAGGATCGCGCCGTACGCCGCGGCGCTCAGCGCCGACGTGACCGTCGACGGGATCGACGTCAGCACCGGGCGGATCATCCTGCTCCACGACCCCGCCGGCAACGACTCCTGGGACGGCACGTTCCGCTGCGTCGCCTACAGCCGCGCGGAGATCGACCTCGACATGATCACCGACCCCGCGCTGGCCGAGGTGGGCTGGTCGTGGCTGACCGAGGCCCTGGCCGCGCACGGCGCGTCGTACGCCTCCGCCTCGGGCACGGTGACCCGGGTCGCGACCGACAGCTTCGGGGCGATGGCCGAGGACTCCGGCACCGCCCAGATCGAGATCCGCGCCTCCTGGACACCACAGCCCGTCGACGGCCAACTGGAGATCGGCCGTCATGTCGAGGCCTGGGGCGAACTACTGTGTACGGCGGCGGGTCTGCCGCCGGTACCGGAGGGTGTGACCGCCATGCCCAGTCGTCGTGGCCGGCGTGGGTCCAGCCACTGACATGACCCCTGACACCCACACCACACCTCCGAACCCAGCCGACGACGGTGACCCGTCTGTACCGGCGAGTCCCGGCGAGGCCTCCGGCGAGCCGGTCGAGCCTGCCGTTGAGGAAGCCGCTCCACTCGCCCCGCTGCTCGAGTTGCGCGACGGACTGCCGCCCTTGACCGAGACCCCGCCGGCCCTGGCCGACGCGTGTGCGGCCCTGGCCGCCGCGACCGGACCGGTGGCCATCGACGCCGAGCGGGCCTCCGGCTACCGCTACTCCTCGCGGGCCTACCTGATCCAGCTCCGGCGCGAGGGCGCCGGCACCTACTTGGTCGACCCGATCGGCTTCGACTCACTCGACCCGCTGCAGGAGGCGCTGGCCGGCACCGAGTGGATCCTGCACGCCGCCACCCAGGACCTCGCGTGCCTCACCGAGGTCGGGCTGGTCCCTTCGGCGCTGTTCGACACCGAGCTGGCCGGCCGCCTGCTCGGCTACCCGCGGGTCGGCCTGGCCACCCTCGTCGAGACCCTCCTGGGCTTCCGGATGAAGAAGGAGCACTCCGCCGCCGACTGGTCGACCCGGCCGTTCCCGTCGTCGTGGCTGGAGTACGCCGCGCTCGACGTGGAGGTCCTGGTCGAGCTCCGCGACGTGCTCGCCGCGGAGCTGGTCGAGGCCGGCAAGGACGAGTGGGCGCGCCAGGAGTTCGACGCGCTGCGCAGCTTCACACCCGCGGTCCGCGCCGAGCCGTGGCGTCGTACCTCCGGCCTGCACAAGGTGCGCGGGCGCCGGCTGCTCGGCGCCGTACGCGAGCTCTGGCTGGCCCGCGACGAGCTGGCCCGACAGCGCGACGTGTCACCGGGCCGTCTGGTGGGCGACAGCGCGCTGGTCGCGGCCGCGATGGCCATGCCGGAGGACCGTGCGGCCCTGCTGTCGACCAAGGGCTTCCACGGCCGCGGTGCGCAGCGCTACGCCGACCGGTGGCTGGAGGCGCTCCGCGTCGCCCGCGCCCTGTCCGAGGACGAGCTCCCCGCACGGTCGCCGCGTGTGGACGGGCCGCCGACGCCGCGAGCCTGGGCCGAACGCGACCCGATCGCCGCCGAGCGGCTGGTCTCCGCGCGCGAGGCGATCGCCCGGCTGTCCGAAGAGCACCACCTGCCCGCCGAGAACGTCCTGTCCCCCGACTCCGTGCGCCGGTTGATGTGGACCCCGCCCGAGCCCGCCGACGCCGAGACGGTCGCGACGCGGCTGCGCCAGTACGGCGCGCGGGAGTGGCAGATCGGGCTGACCGCCGTCGTGCTGGCCGACGCGATCACCTCGGCACCGGCGGCGGCCACGCAGGCCGTCGTGCCCCCGACGGGCACCCCGGCGACCCATCAGCCGACCGAGGCTCAGCCTCCCGACTGAGGCGACTCCGAGGGGCTCGGGCTCTCCGTCGCGGGCGGCGCCAGGATCGGCTGCGACACCCGGTCGATGCGCCTGGTCAGGTGCGGGATGCGGGTCGGGTCGGCGCCGAACAGCTTCGCGACCAGGGGGTCGACCTGCTCGCTGAGGGTGTCCGGCTCCGCGACCACCGGTGGGTAGACCATGCTCTTGACCCCGAAGGTGAACACCGAGGCGTGGTTGGGCAGCCGGCCCTTCTGCTGGAAGTCGTCGCTGAGGGCGACGGTCTGGTTGGCCGGCTGGAGGTAGCCGGCCGACGCGACGCTGCCCAGCGCGGTGGGCGAGCTCGCGTACACCACGAACTCCGCCGCGGTCGCCGCGTCGCGGGCCTGGCGTGAGACGCACAGCCCGGTCAGCGAGCCGAGAGTGGCGGCGGAGCCCAACGAGGGCATCGGCATCACGTCGAAGTTGAAGCCGAGCGTGGTCCGCAGCGCGGGTACGACGTCGCGCGAGCCCGCGAGCATCGCCAGCTTGCCACGCTCGAACCACTCCAGCGGCGTGCGCTTCTCGAGCTGTGCCTGCGACAACGTGAGGTTGGGCTTGGTCAGCACCGGGAGCACCTGGGAGAGCGCCGCCTGGCTGGCGTCGCTGGACAGTGCCATCGACGTCGGCGTGGTCGCACTGTCGTAGAGCGAGCCACCACCGGAGTAGAGGAACGGAGCCAGACCCGTCAGCGAGGGGTCGACGTACAGCCCGCTGACGCCCCGGTGGTGGTGCACGGCCCACCGTGCGGTCGCCGCGAACTGGTCGAGGGACCAGCCCTCGCCGGGGGTCGGGGGGTCGACCTGCATCTGGCCGAACTTCACGAGGTGCTTGTTGTAGTAGATGACCGACGGCTCGATGGCATAGGGCAGGCACTGGAGCCGGTTGTCGCTGGCCAACGCGGTCAGCGAGTCGCGCGGGTAGTCGTCACCGAAGTCGACCCCCCGGTCGTCGAGCAGGTGGTCGACCGGCTGGATGGCCCGGTGCTGGGTGAGCCAGAGCAGGTCGCGACGGGCGGCCAGGAAGACGTCGGGCGGCGTGGCCCCGCTGCGCAGCGCGGTCATCATCGTGGCCTCGTCGGGCCAGGACTCGACCCGTACCGTGACCTGCTTGCTCAGCGGTGCGAACAGCGAGGTCATCTGGCGGTAGGCCTCCACCTCGTCGGCATTGCCCACCACCCCGAACGTCAGTGTCTCCTTGGGCAGGCGGGTCGGGGGCGTCGTGGCCGAGGAGGTGACCGGGCTGGTCGGGCCGGTCGAACCCGGGGCGCTCGAGTCGGAGGACGAGCCGGAGCCGCACGCGGCCAGGAGCCCACTCGCGCCGAGGACCCCAGCAGCCACCAGGCCGGTCAGTGCGCGCGAGCGTCGCGCCCGTCCCGGATTCACGGCCGAAACCCTAGCCGGTGGGTGAAGTTGAAAGTGCGCCGGACCGGGAGCGCCTCACGGCGCGTGGCCGCTCGTAGCGGCTGATTTTGGGACCCGGGGCTGCCACGGCCCGGCGCACGTCGACAGTCTACAAGCCGCGGCGCTGTGGCGGGCCTTCTCGACGCTCCCGGGCCGGGCGCGCACGCAGGCCCGGTCACCGCGAGGTCCTCAGGAGAGGTGTCCCGCGAGCTCCAGCCGGGCGGCCCGGTCGAGCTGGTCGGCCACCCCCTGCATGCGTACGGCGGCCACGGTGTCGGTCTCGGGGAGCTCCGCGCGCCCGGTCGCCACCACACGGGCGAAGGCGGCCGCCCGGAGCAGGACGTCCGCGAAGTCGCCGCCCGCGATGCCGCGCAGCACCTGATCGACCATCGCCCGCAGCTCCTCGGGACCCGGCGGGTCCGCGACCCCGGCGACCACGTCGTCGACGGCGGCCCGGGCCCGGCCCGCCTCGAACTCGCGGGCCACCCCGACCGGGTCGGCGTACACCCACGAGCGGAGCAGGTAGAGCCGCCACAGGCAGCCGGCCACGGAGTCGGCGGGCGAGTGCGCCCACGCCTCGGCGATCGTCTCGATCCCCTCGGTGTCGGCCAGATGCAGGATCCGCTCGGCCACCTCGCCGTCCTCGGAGGCCCGCGCCCCGCGCACCAGGAGCACCGCGGCGCGGTCGGCCGCCTCGGCCAGCTTCACCGGGTCACCTGCCGGGGCCGGGAGCGCACCGAAGAACTGATCGCCCGGTGCGAGCGGTCGGTGGTGGGGGCGCTGTGTCATGACGGGGTCACCGCTCCACAGTACCGAGCGGGGGCAGCTCACGTGGCCAGTAGCCGACGGATCCTCTGGTCGCTGACCGGCGCGTCGGTGCCCAGCTGCTGCGCCCACAAGGAGACGCGGTACTCCTCGAGCATCCAGCGCGCCTGCCGCAGCCGCGCACCCGGCGGTCGTCCCTCCGGCAGCGCATCGACGTGGTGCAGCCAGGCGTCCTGGAGGCCCAGCACCTGGTCCATGAGCTGACGGTCGCGGACGACCTGCTCGTCGAGGCGCTCGCGCCGGCGCCGGATCGCGGCCAGGTAGATCGGGTAGCGGCGCAGCCGGTCGGCACCGGCGTCGCCGAGGAAGCCGCGATGCATCAGCCGGGCCAGCTGCCCGCCCATGTCCTGCATCGCGGCGAGGGTGGCGAGCTCGGCGCGCCCGCTGAGCAGCTTGTCGGTCTCGCGCCAGTCGGCCAGCAGCCGCAGCAGCTCGGCGAGCAGCGGGCCGGTGCGCTCGGCCAGCGCGGCTGCGCCGGCCGTCACCAGCGCGTCGTACTCCTCGGGCGAGCGGACCGGTGGGTGGGCGTCGACGACGTCGGCCAGGATCGCGGCCCGCAGGTCTTCGAGCAGCTCCGCGACGGTGGGGTACGGCGAGCCGGCCAGGCCGAGCTTGTCGGCGTTGCCGAGCCCCGCGGTCGGATCGCCCTGGCTGGCCGCCGGCAGGGTCAGCTGGAGGAGCCGCCGAACGCCGAGCCGGTGTCGCGCGTCGGCCTCGTCGGCGGAGCCGAAGATGCCCAGGCCGACGGTGCTCCCTTCATCGGTGACCGCCGGGTGGGCCAGCACCTCGTGCCCGGCCCGGCGCTGGAGGATCTCGGGCTCGAGGGTGCCGAAGGTCCAGCTGGTCTGGCCGGTGGCGGACAGGCCGCTGTCGCCGGCTACCGCGGCAAGCGCGTCGGCGAAGCGGCCCTGCAGCGGAGCCTTGAGGGCCTCGAGGTCCTTGCCCCGGGCCTGCTCGGCACCGTCGTCGCCGACCACGCGGTAGGTCGGCTGCAGGTGGGCCGGGACCCGGGTCCAGTCCCACGCGTCGCGGGGCACGACCACGCCGGTGGTCGAGCGCGCCCAGCGCTCGAGGGCGTCGAGCAGCGGCTCGTCCCCGGGCGGGGTGGCCGCCAGGAACTCGCGGGCCTTGTCGGGAGCCGGCACGAAGCTGACCCGGAGCTGTTTGGGCAGGCTGCGGATCAGCGAGGTGACCAGCTCGCGACGCACCCCCGGCACGTTCCACGAGAAGTCGCCGGCGTCGACCCGGTTGAGGGTGGCGACCGGCACCTCGATGGTCAGCCCGTCGTCGGGGGCCCCGGGCTCGAAGTGGTAGCTGATCGGGAAGGTGAGGCCCTCGCCGCCCTGCCAGGCCTCCGGGAAGTCGCTCGCGGTGACCTCCTCGACCGTGTCGTGGGTGAGCATCCTTGGATCGAAGGTGAGCAGCTCGGGCTCGGTCCGCCGCGCCTGCTTCCACCACTGGTCGAAGTGCGCACCGGAGACCACCTCGCGGCCGACCCGCGCGTCGTAGAAGTCGAAGAGCGTGTGCTCATCGACCACGATGTCGCGCCGCCGGGCGCGGTGCTCGAGCTCCTCGGCCTCCCCCAGCAGCTCGAGGTTCCTGGCGTAGAACGCATGGCGGGTCGACCACTCGCCGTACACCAGCGCGTGCCGGATGAAGAGCTCGCGGCTGAGCTCCGGATCGACCCTGCCGTAGGAGATCAGCCGGTCGGTGGCCAGCGGTACGCCGTACAGCGTGACCCGCTCGTAGCCCAGCACCGCGGCCCGCTTCTTCGACCAGTGCGGCTCGCTGTAGCTGCGCTTGACCAGGTGGGCGCCGAGCCGTTCGGCCCACTCGGGTTTGATCGCGGCGTTCTGCCGCGCCCACAGGCGGCCGGTCTCCACCAGCTCGCCGGCCATGAGGTACGACGGGGTGCGACGCCGCAGCACGCTGCCGGGGAAGATCGCGAACCGGGCTCCCCGCGCCCCGAGGTACTCCCGGGGGCCGCTCTGCCTGTGACCGGGCGTCTTCCCGCCGGGAGCGCTCCTCGGCTCCCGCTCCTCGAGCAGACCGACGTGCGAGAGCAGCCCGGACAGGAGCGCCTGGTGGATGCCGTCGGCGTCGTACGGCGCGCTGGTGGTGGCACCCTCCGGCTCGTCGGTCGAGCGAGGTCGAGACCAGGCCGGCTCCTTGCCGAGATCGATCTTCAGCTCCTTGCAGACCTGCCGGAGCTGGGACTCGAAGTCCTGCCACTCCCTCACCCGCAGGTAGTTGAGGAACTCGCGCTTGCACATCCGGCGGAACGCACTGCTCGACAGCTCGCGCTGCTGGCCGCGCAAGTGCCGCCAGAGGTTGAGCCAAGTCAGGAAGTCCGAGCCCGGGTCGGTGAAGCGGGCATGGAGCTGGTCGGCCTTCGCCTGCTCCTCGAGGGGTCGCTCGCGGGGGTCCTGCAGGGACAGGGCGGCCGCGATCACCAGGATCTCGCGCACGCAGCCGAGCCGCTCGGCCTCCAGGATCATCCGCCCGAGCCGGGGGTCGATCGGCAGTCGGGCCAGGCGGCGGCCGAGGCCCGTCAGTCGAGGACCCTGCCGGCCACCGGCCCCGCCCGGCGCCAGGGCACCCAGCTCCTCCAGCAGCTGGACCCCGGCGTCGACGTTGCGCCGGTCGGGTGGCTCCACGAACGGGAAGCGGGCGACGTCACCGAGCCCCAGCGACGTCATCTGGAGGATCACCGATGCCAGGTTGGTGCGCAGGATCTCGGGGTCGGTGAACTCCGGCCGCGCGAGGAAGTCCTCCTCGGAGTACAACCGGATCGCGATCCCGGCCTCGACCCGGCCGCAGCGGCCCGATCGCTGGGCGGCCGAGGCCTGGCTGATCGCCTCGATCGGCAGCCGCTGCACCTTGGTCTTCAGCGAGTAGCGCGAGATCCGCGCGACGCCGGTGTCGACGACGTACCGGATCCCGGGCACGGTCAGAGACGTCTCTGCGACGTTGGTGGCGAGCACGATCCGGCGCACCGTCGCGGAGTGGGAGGAGAAGACGCGGTGCTGCTCGGCCGCGGACAGCCGCGAGAACAGCGGGACCACCTCGAGCCGCTGACCTCGCCGTGACTTCTCGAGATCGTTGAGGGCGTCGGCGGTGTCGCGGATCTCGCGCTCGCCGGGCAGGAAGACCAGCACGTCGCCGGGCCCCTCTCCGGACAGCTCGCGTACGGCGTCGACGATGGCCTCGGTCTGGTCGCGGACGACCGGCTCGCCCTCCTCGTCGTCCTCGGGGAGGTCGATCAGCGGCCGGTAGCGCACCTCGACGGGATACGTGCGCCCGGAGACCTCGATGATCGGCGCCGGTCGGCCGGAGGGGTCGGAGAAGTGCTCGGCGAAGCGCTGCGGGTCGATCGTGGCCGAGGTGATGACCAGCTTCAGGTCGGGCCGGCGCGGCAGCAGCCGCCTGAGGTAGCCGAGCAGGAAGTCGATGTTGAGGCTGCGCTCGTGGGCCTCGTCGATGATGATCGTGTCGTAGCGACGCAGGTCACGGTCGCGCTGGAGCTCGGCCAGCAAGATGCCGTCGGTCATCACCTTGATCCGGGTCGCCGCCGAGGTCCGGTCGGTGAACCGCACCTGGTAGCCGATCTCGTCGCCGCGCGTCGGACCGGTCTCGGCGGCCAGGCGCTCGGCCACCGCACGCGCTGCGATCCGTCTCGGCTGGGTGTGCCCGAGCAGTGCACCCCGCCCACCCGCTCCGCGACCGAGCTCCAGGCAGATCTTGGGGAGCTGGGTGGTCTTTCCCGAACCCGTCTCACCGGCGACGACGACGACCTGGTGATCACGGATGGCCGCCGCGATGTCGTCGTGCCGCTGACTGATCGGCAGCTCGGGCGGGAAGGAGATGTCCACAACGCGGGTGATTCTCCCTCAGCGTGGCCCCCCGGCCGCAATCAGATTGCTGGCAGGTAACCGACACGGCCATGCCAGTGCCCTCACAGGGAACCCACAGACCCGCGCCAGACAGTGAGGACATGACACACATGAAGCGCAGCCGGCGCCTGCAAGCCGGCCTGGCCGGACTCAGCATCGTCAGTGCCCTGGGCGCTGCGGTGGGTCTCGGCCTGACGACTCAGACCACCTCGTCCGCGGGCGGCCAGACCTCCACCGGGTCCTCGACCAGCTCCAGCTCGCACAAGAGCGGCGAGGGCGACGACGACAACAGGTCCTCGAAGACCACCAGCTCGTCGACCACGACCACCCAGCAGAAGACCAGCCCGGTCACCCAGCCCACCACCACCGCCCCCCAGGCGACCACGAGCGGATCCTGACCATGCCCGTCGAGCCCACCACCGCCCCGGTCACCGTGGAGCCCACGATCGAGTCGGGCGCCACGACGTACCGCTTCGACCTGTGGAGCACCACGGGCTCGATCGTCGTCACCGACGCCTCCGCGCTGGCCGCGGTCGTCGAGGTGGTGCGGGCCGGGCTCGACGAGGTCGAGCTCGCTTGCTCGCGCTTCCGCCCCGACTCGGAGATCTCCGGCCTGAGCGCCGGCCGCAACCGGCTCTCGCCGATGCTGGCCGACCTGGTCGGTACGGCGCTCGACGCCGCCGAGGCCAGTGGCGGGCTGGTGGACCCCACGGTCGGCTCGGCCATGCAGGGTCTCGGCTACGACCGCAGCATCGAGCTGCTCCCCGCCGACGGCACCCCGGTGAGCCTCGTGCAGCGGGTGCCGGGCTTCCGCCAGGTGCACCTGCACGGCGACCGGCTCGAGCTGCCCCGCGGCCTCCAGCTCGACCTGGGCGCGACCGCCAAGGCGCGTGCCGCCGACCTGACCGCCCGCCGGGCGGCCGAGACGATCGGCGTGGGCGTGCTGGTCGAGCTCGGCGGCGACATCGCGACGGCCGGCCCCGGGCCCGAGGGCGGCTGGCAGATCCTGGTCGCCGACTCGGCCGACGACCCGGCCTGCCAGATCACCCTGCAGCCGGGCTGGGCCCTGGCCACCTCCTCGACGGTGCGACGGGCGTGGCGCCGCGGCGGCGTACGCCTGCACCACATCGTCGACCCCCGAACTGCGGCCCCGGCGGCGCCCGTGTGGCGCAGCGCGTCGGTGGCCGCACCCACCTGCGTCGAGGCGAACACCGCCTCGACCGCGGCCGTGGTCCTCGGCCACGAGGCGACCCGCTGGCTCGGCGAGCGCGGCTTCACCGCGCGGATGATCGACCAGCGGCACCGCGTGTGCCGCGTGGGCGACTGGCCACAGGAGGTGGCTGCATGAACGCCGCCTTCTGGGCGCTGGGTCGCGGCACCGGTGTCGTGGCCCTCGTGCTCTTCACCGTCTCGCTGGTGCTCGGCATCCTCGCCCGCTCGGGGCGCCCGGTGCCGTGGCTGGGCCGCTTCGGCACCAGCGACCTGCACCGGACCGCCGCCCTGACCGGCACGGGCCTGGTGCTGGCCCACGTCGGCACCCTCTACTTCGACCCCTACGCCCAGCTGAAGCTGGTCGACGTGGTCTTCCCGTTCCTGGGCGCCTACAAGCCGCTCTGGCTGGGTCTGGGCACGCTTGCCCTCGACCTGCTGGGTGTGATCACCATCGTGTCGCTGCTGAGGCACCGGGTCGGGCCGCGCGTGTTCAAGGCCGTGCACTGGGGCACCTACGCCCTGTGGCCGGTGGCCCTGATGCACGCGCTCGGCAACGGCACCAACGCCGGCTCCGGCTGGTTCCGCGCCCTGGCCGTGGTCTGCATCAGCGCGGTCGTCACGGCCGTCGGCTGGCGGCTCACGCCGTCGTACGGCGACCGCGGCTGGCAGCGCAACCCGAGGAGGACGGCGGTATGACCACGATGACCACCACCACTGGCTCCACCCGACGGCTGCTCGGCGGTATCCAGAGCGATGCTGTCCGGCACGAGGCCACCCACGGCCCCCTGCCCCAGCTCGGTCTGGACGAGGTGCTCGCGCTGGTCGAGGCCAGCGGCCTCACCGGCCGGGGCGGCTCCGGGTTCCCGACCGCGATCAAGGTGCGGGCCGTCGCGTCCGGTGCCCGGCGGCCGGTCGTGGTCGGCAACGCGATGGAGGGTGAGCCGCTCAGCCACAAGGACACCGTCCTCCTGGACCGCAGCCCGCACCTCGTGCTGGACGGTCTCCAGGTGCTGGCCCGGGCGCTGCGCGCGAAGCGGGCGATCCTCGCGGTCGGGCCCGAGATCGACCCCGGTCCGGCCAAGGCGGCGGCAGGTGGCCGGCGCGGCCTCGAGGTGGTGCACCTCGACGGCGGCTTCGTGGCCGGGCAGGAGACCGCCCTGGTCAACCAGCTCAACGGCCGCGCGGCCGTGCCGCGCGACCCCTTCACACGGGTCACCGAGAGCGGCGTCGACGCCCGCCCGACCCTGGTGCTCAACGCCGAGACGCTGGCCCAGGTCGCCCTGCTGGCGCGGCACGGCGCCGACTGGTTCCGCTCCGCGGGCACCACCGACGACCCCGGCACCTCGCTGTTCACGGTCTCCGGCGCGGTGGCCCGACCGGGTGTGGTCGAGGCCGACCGCGGCTCCCGCCTCTCCGACGTGCTCGAGGCGACCGAACCGCGTGAGGCGGCCGCAGTGCTCGTCGGCGGCTACCACGGCGCCTGGGTGCCGGCGCGGGCCATCGACGTGCGCCTGACCCGGTCCGACCTCACGCCCTGGAACGCCGCCGTCGGCGCGGGTGTCCTGCACGTGCTCGACGACCGCACCTGTCCCCTGCGCTTCGCTGCGCACGTGGCCGACTACCTGGCCGGCGAGTCCGCGGCCCAGTGCGGTCCGTGCATCAACGGGCTCCCGCGGATGGCCTCCGACCTCCACCGGCTGGCGGCCTGCGTCCGCGACCCGCAGCTGCCCGACGCCATCGTCCGGATGGCCGCGCTGGTCAAGGGTCGCGGCGCCTGCGCCCACCCCGACGGCACGGCACGCTTCATCGGCTCGACCCTCGAGGTCTTCCGCGACCACACGGCCGCACACCTGCAGGGCTGGTGCCCGAGCACGATGCGGCCGACCATGAGGGGGGTGTCATGAGCACGAGGCTGCACATCGACTGGACCCGCTGCGACGGCCACGGCAGCTGCGCCGAACTGCTGCCCGAGCTGCTCGCGGTCGACGACGTCGGCTTCCCGACGGTGCGCACGGGTGACCGGGACCCGCTGGTGCCCCGTCGGCTCGAGGAGGCCGCGGAGCACGCCGTACGCAACTGCCCGCTGATGGCGTTGCGGACCTACGACGCGAGCTGAGCCCGAGGCCGCCCGGCCCGGTCAGCCGCCGTTCGGCGCCTGGCCCTGCGGGAACTGGCCCTGCGGGAACTGACCCTGCGGGAGCCGGCCCTGCTGACCCGGCTGGAACCCCTGGCCGGGCCCGGCTCCGGGTAAGGCGCCGGGCCCGCCATGGCCGCCGAAGCGGTCGTCGCCGCCGTTCGTCGTGGCCCCCAGGACCGTCCCACCCACGCCGCCGAGCACGACGCACGCCAGGGCGACCGCGATCACCCCGCGCATGCCGACGACCCGGTCCCAGAACCCGGGACCCGCCTGGTGGTCGGGCGGCTGGTCGTACGCGGCGTACGCCGGGACGGGCGGCGGCACGTAGGGAGGGGCCGCCGGGGCGTCGGGTGCGTGCGCGCTGGTCTGGCCGCTGTCGCTCATGCGTGGATGGTCGGCGGGCGCACTGTGCTGGGGCTGTGAAGAGGTCGTGAGAAGGTCGTGACCGACGGACAGGAGCGTCACAGGAAACACACAGGCGAGGGGAACACACTGCTCCCATGGAGCTCACGCGTCCCGACGGGACCCCCCTGCGCGTCCTCGTCGTCGACGACGAGGTGAACATCGCCGAGCTGGTCTCGATGGCCCTGCGCTACGAGGGTTTCGACGTCACCGCCGCACACACCGGAGCCAAGGCGGTCGCCGCAGCCAAGTCCACCTCGCCCGACGCGGTGGTGCTCGACCTGATGCTGCCGGACTTCGACGGCCTCGAGGTGCTGCGCCGGATGCGGGCCGGGGACCCCGACCTCCCGGTGCTGTTCCTGACTGCCCGCGACGCCGTCGAGGACCGTGTCGCCGGCCTCACCGCCGGGGGCGACGACTACGTCACCAAGCCCTTCTCCCTCGAGGAGCTGGTTGCCCGGCTGCGTGGGCTCATGCGACGGGCCGGCGCCCGCCGCGCCGACTCCGGCTCCGTGCTGGTCGTCGGCGACCTCGAGCTCGACGAGGACAGCCACGAGGTACGCCGGGCCGGCGACGAGATCAACCTGACCGCGACTGAGTTCGAGCTGCTGCGCTTCCTGATGCGCAACCCCAAGCGGGTGCTGTCGAAGGCCCAGATCCTCGACCGGGTCTGGAACTACGACTTCGGGGGCCAGGCCAACGTCGTCGAGCTGTACATCTCCTACCTGCGCAAGAAGGTCGACGCCGGCCACGAGCCGATGATCCACACCATGCGCGGCGCGGGATACGTGCTCAAGCCGGCCCTGTGAGGCCGTTCGTGGGCCGTTTCGCCTCGCTCACGTCGAGGCTCGTCCTCACCGCGGTGCTGCTGGTCGCGGTGGTCGCCGTGCTCATCGCCGGAGCGGCGACCATCGGCCTGCACTCCTACCTCTCCGGCCGGCTCGACCGTGATGTCCAGGGGTCTCTCAACCAGTCGGTGGGCGCCGCCGAGCACCAGGCGCAGACGGGCGGCGGTCCCCTGAAGCCGCCCGGGGACGGCGACCGCGACAACCAGCCCTTCAACGGGCCGCGCCTGGAGATCCTGACCGGGGTGATCAGCCCTGGCCTGTCCGGTGTCGAGATCCACACCGCAGACAACGAGGACAAGTACCTGCCCGCTTCGACGGTTGACATGCTCGGCACGGTCCCCGTGGACGGGAAGGGGCACGACACGGTCATCCCCGGCTACGGCGAGTACCGCGTGGCAGCGCAGCAGACAGCCGCTGGACGGATTGTCGTCGGGCTGCCCACCTCCTCCGTCGACGGCCCGACCTCCCAGCTGGTGGTGTGGGAGGCGCTGTTCGGCGCCCTCGGCATCGCCGCGGCCGCGGGCGCCGGCCTGCTCGTCGTACGCCGTCAGCTCCGGCCGCTGCGTGAGGTGGCCGCCACGGCGCACCACGTGGCGGAGATGCCCCTCGCAAGCGGCGACATCGACCTGGCCGAGCGGGTGCCGGACCGGCTCACCGACGAGCGCACCGAGGTCGGGCAGGTCGGCGCGGCCCTGAACACCCTGCTGGCCCACGTGGAGTCGTCGCTGAACGCCCGGCACCAGAGCGAGCAGCAGGTGCGGCAGTTCGTCGCCGACGCCTCCCACGAGCTGCGGACGCCGTTGACCACGATCGCGGGCTACACCGAGCTGGCCCGTCGCCGGCCCGACGACGCCGGCATCGTGAAGACCGCGCTCGGCAAGGTGGAGGAGGAGTCCGCCCGGATGACCTCCATGGTCGAGGACCTGCTGCTCCTGGCCCGGCTCGACTCCGGCCGCCCGCTCGAACGCGAGCCCGTCGACCTCTCCCGCCTGCTCGTCGAGGCGGTCTCCGACGCCCGGGTGATCGCGCCCGACCACCGCTGGCGGCTCGAGGTGCCGGAAGACTCCGTCGAGGTGACCGGCGACGCCGAGCGCCTGCGGCAGGTGGTCACCAACCTCCTGACGAACGCGCGCAAGTACACCCCTGCCGGCACCACGGTGACGGTCAGCGCCCAGCCCAATGGCTTCGCCGTACACGACGACGGCCCGGGTTTCGCGCCCGAGGTGGCCGAGCACGCCTTCGAGCGGTTCGCCCGCGGCGACACCTCGCGCTACCGCGGCGACGAGGGCGGCGCCGGGCTCGGGCTGGCGCTGGTGCAGGCCATCGTGACCGCCCACGGCGGCAGGGTCACGCTGGCCAGCGAGCCCGGCTCGACCCAGATCTCGGTCGACCTGCCCACCGCCTGACTGGCTTCACAGACCGGCCACAGTCCAGCGAGGGCACCCTGCCAGTCGGGCCCTCGACAGTCGGGACATGACCTCCTCGGCCCTCTCCCGCGACCAGCACGCCACCGACGGTCCCCGTCCCGATCAGGCGACCGCGGTGCCCGAGCCCGTGCCGGCGGCAGGGCGAGGGGCACGACCGGCGGGTGCCGCCCGGACCACGTTCCCCGTACGTGCGGACCGGGCGGCGCTCGCCGCCCTGCTCGTGGGCACCGCCCTGCTCTACCTGTGGGGCCTGGGCGCCTCCGGCTGGGCCAACACGTTCTACTCCGCCGCCGCTCAGGCGGGCTCGGAGTCGTGGAAGGCGTTCTTCTTCGGCTCTTCGGACGCCGCGAGCTCGATCACCGTCGACAAGACGCCTCTTGCCCTGTGGCCGATGGGGCTGTCGGTCCGGGTCTTCGGGCTGTCGTCGTGGAGCATCCTCGTGCCGCAGGCACTCGAGGGTGTCGGCGCCGTCGCACTCCTCCATGCCAGCGTCCGTCGTACGACGGGCTCGGCCGGCGCCGGCCTGCTCGCCGGCGCCGTGCTCGCACTGACCCCGGTGGCGGTGCTGATGTTCCGCTTCAACAACCCCGACGCGATGCTGGTGCTGCTGCTCGTCGGGTCGGCGTACGCCACCCTGCGCGCGGTCGAGGCGTCCGCGGTCGGCGGGCGCGCGTTGCGCTGGCTGGCAATCGCCGGGACTCTCGTGGGGCTGGCCTTCCTGGCCAAGATGCTCCAGGCGTTCCTG
>JAWWPM010000338.1:0-6648 GCA_033854915.1 Nocardioidaceae bacterium | reverse complement strand
GCGGGTCGAGACCGGCGATCTGCCGACGGCCTTCGTCGACGCGGGGCTGCTGGAGCGGGTCGTGGCCAACCTCGTGGCCAATGCGCTGCGCTTCAGCGAGGCCGTGCAGATCGACGGCTGCACCGCCGGCTCGCGCGTCCAGCTGCGGGTGGTCGACCACGGGCCCGGGGTGGCGCCGGCCGACCGCGGCCGGATCTTCGAGCCCTTCCAGCGTCAGGGTGACGCCGGCACGGGTGTCGGTCTGGGCCTGGCGGTCGCGCGCGGCCTGACCGAGGCCCAGGGGGGCACTCTCGAGGCGGAGGCGACGCCCGGCGGCGGACTGACGATGGTGCTCGAGGTCCCGGGTGAGGGCTCGTGAAGGTGCTCCTGGTCGACGACGACGCCACCCTGCGGCAGACGCTCGGCATCGGGCTCCGGGCGGCGGGTCACGACGTGCTGATCGCCGGCGACGGGCGGACGGCGCTCCAGGCCGCACGCGAGGACCGTCCCGACATCGTGGTGCTCGACCTCGGCCTGCCCGACCTGTCCGGCTTCGACGTGCTGCGTCGGCTGCGGGCCTGGAGCACCGTGCCGGTCGTCGTGCTGTCGGCGCGGGCCGAGTCGTCGGAGAAGGTCCAGGCACTCGACCTCGGGGCCGACGACTACGTGACCAAGCCGTTCGGCATGGAGGAGCTGCTGGCCCGGGTCCGCGCAGCGGCCCGCCGGGCCGGCTCCGACGTGCCGGTCCTCAGCGCCGGTGACCTCGTCATCGACCTGCCGGCCCGACGGGTGACCAAGAGCGGCGCGGTGGTGCGGCTGACGCCGACCGAGTGGGGGCTGCTGGAGATGCTGGTGCGGGCGCCGGGTCGGCTGGTCAGTCAGCAGGACCTCCTGCACGAGGTCTGGGGTCCGACGTACAGCCGCGAGACCAACTATCTCCGCGTGTACGTCGGTGGGTTGCGCAAGAAGCTCGAGGACGACCCGTCGACGCCGCGGCACCTGATCACCGAGCCCGGGATGGGCTACCGCTTCGAGGTGTGACCTCAGCCGGCGACCAGGGCGTGGCCGGGCAGCTGGAGCACCATCCGGGTGCCGCCGTCGGGCCCCTCGTCGGCCCGGACGGCACCGGCGTGGCGCTCGGCGACCTGGCGGACGATCGAGAGGCCCAGCCCCGAGCCGG
Organism: Nocardioidaceae bacterium; assembly: GCA_033854915.1. GTDB lineage: Bacteria > Actinomycetota > Actinomycetes > Propionibacteriales > Nocardioidaceae > Nocardioides. The sequence continues at coordinate 5,489 of JAWWPM010000338.1, read as the reverse complement.
GCATCGAGCGAGACTCCTCGGAGCGGTAGAAGCGGTCGAAGACCTGGGCGCGGTCCTGCTCGGCGATGCCCGGACCCTCGTCGTCGACGGTGAGCTGGCCGTGGTTGAGGCGCACCCGCACCGTGCCGCCCCGCGGACTCCACTTGACCGCGTTGTCGAGCAGGTTGGTGACCGCGCGCTCGAGCGAGCGCGACTCACCGGTCACCCACCACGGCTCGGTGTCGACCTCGAAGGTCAGCGTCGTGCCGCGGCGCCGGGCCCGGGCGATGGCGCGGTCGACGACCTCGGCGAGGTCGACCTGCTCGACCACGGGCCGGAGCGGCTCGTCGCGGGCGAGCTCGACCAGGTCGCCGACCAGCGTCGACATCTCCTCGATCTGGGCGCCGACGTCGTCGAGCAGCTCGGCGCGCAGGTGTGGGTCGAGGCCGCCGGACTCGTCGGCCTGGAGCAGCAGGTCGAGGTTGGTCCGCAGCGACGTGAGCGGCGTACGCAGCTCGTGGCCGGCGTCGGCGACGAGCCGTCGCTGCCGGTCGCGAGAGGCGGACAGGGCGCCCAGCATCGCGTTGAACGCGGTCGCCAGACGCGCGATCTCGTCGTCGCCCTCGACCGGGAGCGGTGTCAGGTCCTCGGTCTGGGCGATCTCCTCGACCCGGCCGGTCAGCCGGCGGACCGGCCGCAGGCCGTTGCGGGCCACCGCCCAGCCGGCGGCGGCAGCCCCGATCACCCCGGCCAGGCCGAACAGCAGCATCACCGCGCCGAGCTTCTTCAGCACCCGCTCCTGGGGCGCCATGTTCTGGGCGATGACCAGAGCACTTTTCCCCCCGGCGGGCACCGCGACCACGCGGTAGTCGGAGCTGCCGGAGGAGATGGTGCGCACGCTCGTGGACGTCTGGCCGGACGCGACCGCGAGCTCCGGCTGACCGATCTGGAGTGCGGGACCGCTGTCGTTGGTGTGGAAGCCGTCGGAGCGGATCACGAAGAGCCGGACGTCGCCCGCGCCCAGCGCCCACGCAGGGACGTTGCGGGTCAGGAGCACGTCGAGGGCCGACGTCTTGGCCGCCCGGTGGGCCCGGTCGGTCAGCGAGTTGTCGAGCGAGCTCTCCAGCGACATCCGCACCGTGAGGAACGCGCCGAGCGCCACGAACGCCACCGCGAGACCGACCGCCATCGTGGTCAGGAGGGTGACCCGGCTGGCCAGCGACCGGCGGTAGTGCCAACGACCGTCGACCCAGGTCGCTCCGCCCGGGCCCGTCTCGGCCACGCCGACGTTGGCGGGACCGTCGGTCGGGGTGCTCATGACTCCTTCAGGACGTAACCCACACCCCGGACCGTGTGGATCAGCCGGGGCTCGTCCTCGGCCTCGGTCTTGCGGCGCAGGTAGCCGACGTAGACCTCGAGCGAGTTGGCGGTGGTGGGGAAGTCGTAGCCCCAGACCTCCTCCAGGATGAACGACCGCTCGAGCACCCGCCGCGGCCGGCGCAGGAACATCTCGAGCAGGGTGAACTCCGTGCGGGTCAGCTCCATCTGGCGCGCGCCCCGGCGCACCTCGCGGCTGGCGAGGTCCATCGACAGGTCGGCGAAGCTCAGCACCTCGGGGTCGTCGCCCTCGGCGGGTACGACGCGGCGCAGCAGGGCTCGCAGACGGGCGAGCAGCTCCTGCAGGGCGAAGGGCTTGGTGAGGTAGTCGTCGGCACCCGCATCGAGGCCCTCGACCCGGTCTCCCACGGCGTCGCGGGCGGTCAGCACCAGCACCGGTACGTCGTTGCCCGCCTGGCGCAGCGCCTTGGTGGTCTCGATCCCGTCGAGGCGCGGCATCATCACGTCCATCACCACGACGTCCGGGCCCATGCCGTTGGCCAGCCCGCTGAGCCCCGCGAGCGCCTCGGCACCGTCGCTGGCCAGGGACACGGCGTACCCGTTGAACTCCAGGCTGCGTCGCAGCGACTCGCGCACGGCCTTGTCGTCGTCCACGACCAGCACCCGCGGCTTGGCGGCCGGAGCGCTGGAAGAGGTCGTCGGAGTCACGGACCTACTGTGCCAGCCGGTCCTGAGTCACGCCTGAGAAGAGGGTCACCGGAACCGCCCCGCCACCTCGGCCGCGCGGGCGCCGTAGCCGCCGCCGAACAGGCAGGCGTGGACCAGCAGCGGGAACAGCTGGTGCACGCCGACGCGGTCCTCCCAGTCCTCGGCCAGGGGCGAGACCTCCTCGTAGGCCTGGAGCACCCGCGGCAGGTGGGCGAGCCCGAACAGCGCCAGCATGGCGAGGTCGGTCTCGCGGTGCCCGCCGTGCGCGGCCGGGTCGATCACGCAGGAGCCGCCGTCGTGGGTCCAGACGACGTTGCCGTTCCAGAGGTCGCCGTGCAACCGGCTCGGGCCCTCCTCGGGGACCAGGTCGGCGAGCCGCCGCACGATCCCCTCGACGACCTCGGCCTGCTCGGCGGTGATCGAGTCGCGGTCACGAGCGAGCTTGAGATAGGGCAGCAGCCGCCGGGTGGCGTAGAACTCCGCCCAGGTCGGCGCCGTCCGGTTGGGCAGGGGGAGCCGACCGATGAAGCCGTCGCGGTCCAGCCCGTACGACGTGGCGCCGGCCGCGTGGGTGTGCGCCAGCCTCCGCCCGAACTCGGTGGCCGCCTCGGTGGTCATCTTCCCGGGCTCGACCCAGGCCAGGATCAGGCAGTCGGGCTGTACGGCGAGCACCTCCGGCACGGCGATGCCTCCGGCCTCGCCCAGCCAGGACAGCCCGGCCGCCTCCGCCTCGAAGAAGCCGGGCGGGGCATGCGTGAGTGTCTTCATGAAGGCCGAGCGCCCGTTGCTCAGCCGGAGCTTGGTGGCTGTGGCGATGTCGCCGCCGGCGACCGGCGCGGTGGCGACGACGGGCGTGCCGAGCAGCTCCTCGGCGCGCCGGGCGACGTGCGGCTGGCGGGTCATGCCGAGCACCTCCTCCGTCGCGGCACGCCCACGGTAGTACGGGATCGGTCAGTCGAGCTCCCAGCCGTGCCAGCTGTCCACCCGGATCCACGCACTCACCCGCTTGGCTACGGGGTCGCCGAAGCCCTCGCCGCCGTAGTGCCGGGCCAGGCGGTCGATGTCGGCTCGGGCCCGCTCCTCGTCGTGCTCCCAGCGCACGATCGGGCCCCGGACGCTGATGTGGGTGTACCACTCGCCGTCCTTGAGCGCGCTCAGCGAGACGTAGGGGTGCTGCTGCATCCAGGTCAGGCGGGCGCGCCCGGCGTCCATGTTGACCAGGATCGTGCCGTCGTCCTCGACGAGGTACCACGTCGCCACCGACATCGGGTGGCCGCTGGGCATCACCACGGCGATCACGGCCGGGTTGGGCTCGCGCAGCAGGGCGGCGGCGCCATCGGGCAGCGGGGCCTTCGGCATGGTGCTCCTCCTGGTGGTGCGTCGTCGGTCAGGTCAGGTGGTCCGCGACGGCGTCCGCGAGGGCCTCCGAGGTGCGCTCGATCATCTCCAGCACCTGGTCGAAGCCGTCGGCCCCGCCGTAATAGGGGTCCGGCACCTCGCCGGCGCCCGCCGGGTCGAGGTCGCGGAACAGGCCGACCCGTTCACTGGGGCCGCCCAGGTCGTCGAGGTTGGACTCGTCCATGGCCAGGACGACGTCGTGATCCTCTAGCCAGGTGTGGTCGTACTGCACGGCGCGGTGGCGGCTGGGGTCGTAGCCGGACCGGCTCAGGGTCTGTGCGGCCCGCTCGTCCATCGGCTGCCCGACGTGCCAGTCGCCGGTGCCGCTGCTGTGCACGACGACCCGGTCGGCGAGGCCGCGGTCGGCGAGACGGGCCTCCAGGACGACGTGGGCCATCGGGGAGCGGCAGATGTTGCCGAGACAGACCAGGGCGATCGCGTAGTGCCCGGGCCGCCGCGGTGGAGGCAGCCGGCGCACGGTCAGTCGTCGTCCTCGAGCACGGCGACGTCGATGAAGGTGTTGACCAACGTGATCACCAGCGAGCCCCCGACCGCGGTCCAGAAGCCCTCGACGTGGAAGCCGATGTCGGCCTGGCCGGCGATCCACGCGGTCAGCATCAGCATCAGCGCGTTGATCACCAGCAGGAACAGGCCGAGGGTCACGATGATGAAGGGGATCGAGAAGAAGGTGATCACCGGCTTCACGAAGCTGCTGATCGCGCCGAGGATCAGCGCCACCAGCAGCAGCGGCAGGATCTTGTGCTGGATCTCGGCGCTGCCCGAGCTCGGCCCGGTGAAGTAGATGCCGCTGAAGAGCCAGGTCGCCACGGCGACGGCCGCAGCCGTGCTCAGGAGCCAGGTCACGAAGCGCACCTGGTCACCCTAGTCGGGCCGGGTTTCAGGTCACCTCAGCCCAAGTCGAGACGCTCGATGATCGCGTCCTCGGCGCCGGCGAGGTGCCGGCCGAGATCGGCGACCGCAGCGTCGACGTCGCCCGACTCGAGCAGGTCCAGCAGGTGGTGGTGGGAGCCCGCCTGGTCGCGCGCGTTGCGGCGTACTCGGTCGATCTGGGCCAGGGCCAGCCGGAGCTCGGCCACCACCGACGCGGCCATCGCCACGAGCCGCGGGGAGCCGGTCAGCCCGACCAGGCTCAGGTGGATCGCGAGGTGGCGTTGGTTGAGGTCCTGGTACGACGCGCCCTCGGAGACCGCGTGCTCGTAGTCGGCCAGGGCCCGGCGTACGGCGTCGCGCGCCTCGTCGCTGGCCGTCGGCCAGTGGCGCACCCCGGCCATCTCCAGCACCGCGCGGGCACGGGAGACGTCGCGCACCGACTCGGGGTCCGGGCTGGCCACGCTGACCCCTCGGTTGGGCTCGCGGGTCGCCAGGCCCTCGGCCACCAGCACGGCGAGGGCTTCGCGCAGCGTCGGCCGCGAGACCCCCAGCGACTCCGCCAGCGCGACCTCGCGCAGGGGGGTGCCGGACTCGAGCTCGCCCTCGAACACCGCACGGCGCAGCTCGTCGGCGACCCGGTCGACGGTCGAGGAGTGCTCGAGGTGCAGGGTGCCGAAGGCGTCCATGCCCCCATTGTCTGACAACGACTTGATCTGCGCTGCATCGTCCGTCACACTGGGCCCTTGTCAGATTGTCAGACAATGTTGGGAGGTTGAGGCTCGTGGCCAGCACGTTGCAGTGGGGCCGTCGTTACCTGATGGTGCGGCCGGACCATTTCCGGGTCGACTACGCGATCAACCCCTACATGGATCTGGACGACCAGCCCGACCCGCAACGGGCGATGGGCCAGTGGGTCGACCTCGTCTCCACGATCGAGCGGCTCGGCGGCACGGTCGAGATCGTGCCGCAGCGCGCCGACGCCCCCGACATGGTCTATGCGATGAACCTCGGGCTCGGCCTGGTCCGACCCAGCGGCCGCTCCCACGTGGTGATGTCGCACATGCGCCATGCCGAGCGACGGATGGAGACCCTCAGCGCCCAGCCCTGGTTCGAGCGCAGCGGTCGCAGCACGTCGTACGTCGGTCGTGACGGCGTCGGCGCCCACCTCGAGGCCG
>JAWWPM010000337.1:0-4019 GCA_033854915.1 Nocardioidaceae bacterium | reverse complement strand
ACGGCATCACCGATTTCATCACGGAAGATACCGAGGAGGCGCGGCTCGCCGCCGATCGCCCGCTCTCGGTGATCGAAGGGCCGCTGATGGCCGGCATGAACGTGGTCGGCGACCTGTTCGGCTCGGGAAAAATGTTTCTGCCGCAGGTGGTGAAGTCGGCGCGGGTGATGAAGCAGGCTGTGGCCTATCTGTTGCCCTACATGGACAAAGAGAAAGAGGAGAAGGGGCTCACGCAATCCAGTTCCGCCGGCAAGATCCTGATGGCGACGGTGAAGGGCGACGTGCATGACATCGGCAAGAACATCGTCGGCGTCGTGCTCCAGTGCAACAACTACGAGGTGATCGACCTCGGCGTGATGGTCCCGGCCCAGAAGATCCTCGACAAGGCGCGCGAGGTGGGCGCCGACCTGATCGGGCTCTCCGGCCTGATCACCCCGAGCCTCGACGAGATGGTCAACGTCGCCTCCGAGATGCAGCGCCAGGGCTTCACGCTGCCCCTGCTGATCGGCGGTGCCACGACGTCGCGGGCCCACACCGCGGTCAAGGTCGACCACAAGTACGACGGCCCAGTGGTGTGGGTCAAGGACGCCTCCCGCTCGGTCCCGGTGACCGCCGCGTTGCTCGACCCCAAGCAGCGCGACAAGCTGCTCGCGAACGTGAGCGCCGACTACGACTCGCTGCGCGCCCGCCACGCCGCCAAGAACGACCGCCCGCTGGCCACCATCGAGGAGGCGCGGGCCGCCCGCACCCCGATCGAGTGGAACGGCTACCGCCCGCCCCGGCCGCGCCTCCTGCTCCAGCAGGACCACGCCGTCTCGTCGGCCGTGGGGCTGCCTGGGGCCGGCCAGCACGTCCGTGTCTTCCACAGCGTCGACCTGGCCGAGCTCCGTCGCTACATCGACTGGCAGCCCTTCTTCAACGCCTGGGAGATGAAGGGCTCGTTCCCGGAGATCCTCGACGACGCCGAGTCCGGGGAGACCGCCCGGAAGCTGTACGACGACGCGCAGGTGATGCTGGACCGGATCGTCGACGAGGGCTGGCTGACCGCCAAGGGCGTGGTCGGGCTGTTCCCGGCCAACTCCGTGGGCGACGACATCGAGGTGTACCTCGGCGAGGAGCGCGGCGACGCCCACGCCGTACTCCGTCACCTGCGGCAGCAGGGCGCCCACCGCCCGGGCGTGCCCAACCGCTGCCTGGCCGACTTCGTCGCGCCGAAGGAGACCGGCCTGAAGGACTACATCGGGCTGTTCGCGGTCACCGCCGGGATCGGCACCCACGAGCGAATCGAGAAGTTCAAGGCCGAGGTCGACGACTACTCCGGCATCCTGCTCGAGTCGCTGGCCGACCGCCTCGCCGAGGCCTTCGCCGAGCGGCTGCACGAGCGGGTCCGCCGTGAGCTCTGGGGCTATGCGCCCGACGAGCACCTCGACAACCACCAGCTGCTCAAGGAGCAGTACGCCGGCATCCGTCCGGCCGCCGGCTACCCCGCCAGCCCCGACCACACGGAGAAGGAGGTCCTCTGGGACCTCCTCGATGTCGAGGCCAACACCGGCATGCAGCTGACCGAGTCGATGGCGATGTGGCCGGGCGCGTCGGTCTCCGGCATCTACTTCAGCCACCCCGAGTCGCAGTACTTCGTGGTCGGGCGGCTCGGACCGGACCAGGTCGCGGACTACGCCGAGCGCAAGGGCTGGACCCTCGCCGAGGCGGAGCGTTGGCTCTCGCCCAACCTCGGCTACGACCCGGAGGACTGAGCGCTGAGCGGTCGGCGCATCGGCGACTTCGCGGCCGTCCTGTGGGACATGGACGGCACCCTGGTCGACACCGAGCCCTACTGGACCCTCGCCGAGCTCGCGCTGGCGCAGCGGTACGGCGGCCGATGGTCGCCCGAGCAGGCGTTGCAAGTCGTCGGCTTCGACCTGCTCGACGCCGCCGCCCTGATGCGAGCCCAGATGGGCATCGACCCCACCCCGCAGCGGATCGTCGAAGAGCTCCTCGACGACGTGATCGAGCAGGTCGGGCGCGTCGTACCGTGGCGGTCCGGGGCGCGGGAGCTGCTGGCGTCCCTGCGGGCCGCCGACGTCAGGTGCGCCCTGGTCACGATGTCGTACGCGCGGTTCGTCGCGCCGATCCTGGCGGCGCTCCCTCCCGGCACGTTCGACGTGGTGATCACCGGTGACGCGGTCGACCGCGGCAAGCCGCACCCCGAGCCCTACCTTGCTGCGGCACGCGCGCTCGACGTGCTCGCGAGCGAGTGCCTGGCCATCGAGGACTCGGAGACCGGTGCGACCTCGGCGGCAGGCGCGGGCTGCACGGTGCTGTGCGCGCCGCTCCACGTCGAGGTGCCCGTGGGCGAGCGCCGGGTCTTCGTCGAGTCCCTCGACGGGCTCGACGCCGGCTCGCTCCTGGATGTCGTCGCGGTTGCCTGACCGTTGCCGGATCGCGACCCGCGGGCATACCGTGGTCGGCAATCGTTAGCCGATCGCGACCTGCCCGGACGACGATGGCGATGGACCCCACCCAGGGCAGCCGCTATGTTCTGCGAACGAACGCGCCCGGCCTGATCGGGCCTGAGGCGCACACCGGCAAGACGAGGGGATGACTCGTGGTCAGACACAAGCTCGTAGCAGCAGCAGGGGCCGGCGCACTCGCCGTGGCCCTGTCGGCCTGCGGCAGCAGCAACAGCAGCGGCCCCAGCGGCGCGTCAGGCGGAGGGACGGGCTCGCCCTGGATCCTCGGGACGACCGACACCGTGACGGCGCTCGACCCGGCCGGGTCCTACGACCTCGGCTCGTCGACGCTGGAGTACAACGTCTACCAGACCCTGGTGACGGTCCCTCCCAACTCGACGAAGATCGTCGGCGACGCGGCGAAGTCCTGCACCTACGACGACCCGAAGACGCTCACCTGCACGCTCAACCCGGACGAGAAGTTCTCCAACGGTGACGCCCTGACCTCCTCGGACGTGAAGTACAGCTTCGAGCGTTCGATCAAGATCCAAGACGCCAACGGAGCCGCGATCTACCTCCTGGGCAGCATCACCGACACCGCCAAGGACGGCACGGTCACCCTGAACAAGGGTGCGATCGAGACACCGGACGACACGACGGTCGTCTTCCACCTCGACCACCCGGACACCACGTTCCAGTACGTGCTGACCTACCCCGGCGCCGCCGCGATCGTCGACGAGGACGTCTTCCCCGCCGACAAGAAGCTGGCCGACGACCAGGTCATCGGCTCCGGTCCCTACCAGGTGGACCAGTACAAGGCCGCCGACCAGGCCGTGCTCTCGATCAACCCGAACTACACCGGTCCGAACCCGGGCAAGACGGGGCAGGTCTTCGTCAAGTACTACTCGGACCCGACCGCGCTCGCCCTGGCCGCGAAGACCGGAGAGGTCGACGTGGCCTGGCGGAGCCTGGCCCCGACCGACGTCGCGACGCTGAAGAAGAACCCTGACGTCACGGTTGCCACCGGCAAGGGCTCGGAGATCCGTTACTGGGTCTGGAAGGTCGACGGCCCCGTCGGCAAGCAGCTGGCGATCCGGCAGGCGGCCGCGCAGATCATCGACCGTGACGCGATCGCGAAGGACGCCTACGACGGCACCGTCGACCCGCTGTACTCCATCGTGCCGCCCGGCTACGGGGGCCAGACCGACTCCTTCAAGGCCAAGTACGGCTCACCGGACCCGGCGAAGGCCAAGCAGATCCTGCAGGCGGCCGGCATCAGCACGCCGGTCGACCTGACCGTCGGATGGACGCCCACGCACTACGGCCCGAGCACCGAGGACGAGGCGAACGAGCTGCAGCGCCAGCTGGAGTCGAGCGGGCTGTTCAAGGTGACCCTGAAGAGCACTGAGTGGGACAACTACCAGACCATCTACAAGCAGGGTGCCTACGACCTGTTCATCCTGGGCTGGTTCCCCGACTACCCGGACGCCGACGACTACCTGTCGCCGTTCATGGTCGACGGTGGCTTCTTCCAGAACGGCTACAAGAACGCCAAGGTGGACAAGCTGG
>JAWWPM010000336.1:0-5071 GCA_033854915.1 Nocardioidaceae bacterium | reverse complement strand
ACCCCGGCGAGACCTGCTCAGACGAGGGGTGCAGTGCCGAATTCGCCCGACTGACGTTATCTGTCAGATCGGCAACACTGCCCGCCTCGGCCGCCCCGTCGAGCAGATCAGCCGGCGTGCGTCCCCGAGCGGGCGCCAGGGCGTCGGCCAGCGCGGCCTCCGTCGGAGGGAAGCGCGGAGCCCCGATCTCCGCCCGGAGAGCCTCGGCCGCAGCGAGCAACCACATCGCCTCGACGTCGTCGCCAGGTCCCCGGCTCAGCATCCAGACCGCGATGTCCTCGAACAGGTGCGCCACGGACCAGCGGTCGTCGCGCTCGACGTAGGCGCCGAGGGCGGCCGCGAAGTGCGCGGGCGCCGCTTCGAGGTCGCCGAGGTCGCGGTTGGCGTTGCCCAGGTTGTGGTGGCCGACCGCGACCACCCAGGGATCGCCGACCTCCTCGGCGAGCGCCTGGGCCTCGGTGAACCGCTCCAGCGCCAGCCGCAGGTCTCCCCGGACAGTGGCGAGCATGCCCATGTTGGTCAACGACACGCTGACCGCGCGTCGGTCGTCGAGGGCGCGACGGCGCGCGAGGCCCTCCTCGCCCAGGCGCTCGGCCTCGGCCAGGTCGCCTTCGTCCTCGGCCACGAGCGCCAGGTTGGTCAGCATCGCGGCGACACCCGCCTCGTCGCCCAGCTCTTCGCGCAACGCCAGGCTCGCTTCGTACGACGTACGCGCCTCGTCGACGTGCCCCTGCTGAGAGGCGAGGGTGCCCCGCAGGTGGAGCACCCGGCCCCGACCGCCCTGGTCGCCGACCTCGGTGAACGCCTCCTCCGCTGCCTCGAGCTCGGCCAGCGCCTCGGCGTAGCGACCCTGCTTGCGCGCGAGCTCGGCGCGCGCCGTGCGGGCGCGAGCGATCCCGGCGGCGTCGGCGACCATCTCGGCCGACTCGCGGGCGCGCGCCACCGCGTCCTCGGCGGCCACCCAGTCGCCGCCGATCTCCAGCGCCTCCGCCAGCTCGAGCAGCACCGCGTTCCGCTCGTCGGGCTCCACGATCGGGAGCACCTGCTCGAGGTAGGAGACCGCGGTCTGGTTCGCGTAAGCCGCCCGGGCGGCCGTCGCCGCGGCACGGAGGTAGTGGCGCTGCTTGGGGATGTCGTCGCTGTGGGCGAAGTGATGGGCCAGCAGGTCCAGATGGCGAAGCGGACCGTCGACCTCACTCTCGAGGGCATAGCCGACCCGGCCGTGCAGGACGGTCCGGACGCTGTAGGGCAGCGAGTCGTAGGCGACGTCCCTGGTCACCGCGTGACCGAACGCGAACGCCCGCTCCAGAGGGTTCTCCAGCTCGATCAGCCGGGTCGAGGCCACCGCGACCAGGTCGTCGTGCACGACCGGCTCGTCGCCGAGGTCGGGGTAGGCGGCCGCGACGAGAGGTGAGCGGAACGTGCGGCCGATCACGCTGGCCACCTTGACCGCCCGCCGCGGCCCCTCGGGCTGGGCGTCGATCCGGCTGAGCACCAGGCTGTGCAGGCTGGACGGCAGCTCGAGCGCATCGGGGTCGACCGAGCCGTCCTCGCGGGCCGCGTGTGCCAGCACGTAGTCGACCAGCTGCTCGAGATAGAAGGCGTTCCCCTCGGCCCGTTCGACCACCGTCGCCACCAGCTCGGGCGCTGGGTCGGTGCCCACCAGGATCCGGTGCCGCTCGGCCACCAGCGCGGTCGCGGCCTCGCTGCCGAGCGCGTCGAGGACGAGGTCGGTGAGGTGGTCGCCGCGGCCCAGCGGCAGCCCCGCGAAGGCCGTGCCGTCGGGCCGGGTCGTGATCATCACCAGCACGGGCAGCGCGGCGACGGCCCGGCCGACGATGTCCAGCAGATCGCGCGAGAGCGGGTCGAGCCAGTGCGCGTCCTCGATCACGACGGCGAAGGCACCTTCGGCCGCCCGGGCCGCGAGCAGCCGCCGGAGCAGGTCCTCCAGCGACGCCTTGCGCAGCTCTCCGTCGAACGACGCGGTCAGGTCGCTGTCGGGCAGGACCACGCCCAGGACGGGTCCGAGCAACGGCGCGCGGCCCGCCAGGCCGGCGTCGAGACGGCGGACGGCGTCGGTCACGCGCGCCGCGCGGGTCTCGTCCGGGTCGAGGCCCAGCAGGTCGGCCCAGATGCCGCGCCAGCCGGCGTACGCCACCTGCGTCGAAAGCGGCGTGGCCTCGCCGGTCGGCACCGGGACCCCGGCCGCCAGCAGCTCGGTGACCAGCTCACCGACCAGGCGTGACTTGCCGGTGCCGGCCTCCGCCTGCACGACCACGACCTGCCCGCGGCCGGTCTCGGTCCGGCGCCACAGGTCACGCAGCTGGGACAGCTCCTGGTCGCGACCCACGATCGGGTTGCGGGCACCACCCCCCGCCGCGGTGGTACGACGTGCCGCGCGGCCGCGCAGGGCCCGGACGGCGACCTCCTGCTGGCGGCCTTTCACCTGGATCGGTGCGAGCTCCTCCCAGTCGAAACGGTCACCGGTCGACTCCGCGACCTCTCCGTGCACCCAGATCCCGCCCACCGGGGCCCGGGTCATCAGCCGGGCCGCGAGGTTGACCGCGTCGCCGAGGCAGCAGAAGGTGCGGCGCTGGTGGTGGCCGTAGGTGCCGCTACGGAGGCGCCCGGTGGCGACACCCACCTGGACATCGGTCACCGGGACGTCGTCGGCGATCTCGAGCAGCCGCAGCGAGGCCTCGCAGGCCCGGGCCGCGTCGTCCTCATGGGCCAGCGGCGAGCCGAAGACGCCGTACAAGTAGGCGCCCTTGTCGCCGATGGTCAGCTGCAGCACCGACCCGCCCTGCTCGTCGAGCGCCCGCTGCGCCCGGGTCACGAAGTCGTCGAGCACAGCCGGCGCCTGCGGGTCGCGCTCGAAGTCGAGGCCGCCGAAGCGCACGAAGACCGGCACCGCCGGCCGGAGGTCGGCGAGGAGCTCGCCCCGGCCGGCGACCATCCGCTCCCACACCGGCGGGAGCAGCCACTGGCGGGCGACGTCCTCGGGCAGGTCGGGCCAGGTCGGCCGTGCCTCGGGTGGCGCCGGCGGGTCGACCAGGGCCTCGACGACTCCCACGTCCCCGCGGGTCTCGCTGAGCACGACCCGGTCGCCGAGCGAAGCCACCGCCCCGACGTCGAGGACGACCTCGCCGGCCAGCGACTGTCCCTCCGCTGCGGCCAGCGAGTCCATGAGCCGGCCGGCGAGCACGTCGATCAGCTGGACGTCGGGAGTACCGACCACGAACCGGTGCACGCCACCGACCGCGACGGCGACCTTGACGCCCAGCGTCACCGGCACCCCGCCCGGAGTCGACACGACACCCACCCGCGCCATCACCTGCTGCATGGCCAGCGCGCAGGCGGTCGCGCGCAACCCGTCGTCCCCGTCGATCCACGCCGTCACCGCGTCGCCGCTGAAGTAGATGACGCTGCCCTGCCAGATGTGGAGGGGCTCGAGCAGGGCGGAGAAGATCCGGTCGAGGGTGGCCGAGAGCTCCTCCGCTCCGCGCCGCCCGCCGAGCTCGCGCGCGAGCGCCTCGGTGAGCGGGGTGAAGCCGGAGATGTCGACGAACATGGCCGAGCCCTCTGCCAGCAGCGGTAGCTCCTCGCCACGCGCGAGGGCACGGCGGCGGTCACCCGGGATGTAGGCCTGCGGGTTGTCCCCCGGCAGCAGTGTTCGCATGAGGTCCCCCCTCCAGCACGTAGTGGGGACATTGTGCTGTACCAGCGGCGGGTCGTGCCTCCACGCCCGGGGACCGTCGTACGACGGCGACCCTTGCACCGTGACAGTCCCACTGTCACGATGAAGGCATGTCGCGCGCCATCTTCGAGCCGGAGCACGAGGCCTTCCGCGAGACCGTGGGCACCTTCCTCGACAAGGAGGCGGTGCCGTTCCACGAGCAGTGGGAGAAGGACGGGATCGTCGACCGCGAGGTCTGGGTCAAGGCCGGATCCCAGGGCCTGCTGGCCTTCCAGCTCCCCGAGGAGTACGGCGGCGGCGGGACGCCCGACTTCCGCTACAACCTCGTGCTCAACGAGGAGATGACCCGGCGCGGTGTCTACGGCTGCGCGTTCCCGCTCTTCAACGACATGATCGTGCCCTACCTCGTCTCGAGCGCCACCGAGGAGCAGGAGCAGCGGTGGTACCCCGGGCTCTGCGCCGGAACGACGATCGCCGCGATCGCGATGAGTGAGCCCGGGGCCGGCTCCGACCTGCAGGGCATCCGCACCACCGCGGTCGACGCCGGCGACCACTACGTGCTGAACGGCTCGAAGACGTTCATCTCCAACGGCATCCTGGCCGACCTCGTCGTCGTCGTGGCCCGCACGGATCCCGAGGCCGGACACCAGGGCATCAGTCTGCTGGTCGTCGAGCGCGGGATGGCGGGCTTCGAGCGCGGGCGCAACCTCGACAAGATCGGGCAGCACGCGCAGGACACCGCCGAGCTGTTCTTCGACGACGTACGGGTGCCGAAGGCCAACCTGCTCGGCGAGGAAGGCTCCGGCTTCGTGCACCTGATGACCAACCTGGCCCAGGAGCGGCTCTCGATCGCCGCGTCGGCGGCCATGGCCTGCGAAGTGATCCTCGAGGAGACCCTGCGCTACGTGAAGGAACGCACGGCGTTCGGTCGCCCGATCGGGAAGTTCCAGCACAACCGCTTCGTGATGGCCGAGATGGCCACCGAGACCCACATCGCGCGGGTCTTCCTCGACGACTGCGTCGCCCGCCACGTGCGCGGCGAGCTCGACGCCAAGACCGCCTCGATGGCCAAGTGGTGGCTGACCGAGCTGCAGCTGAAGATCGTGGACCGGGCCGTCCAGCTGCACGGCGGCTACGGCTACATGGCGGAGTACCCCATCGCCCGCGCCTACGTGAACTCTCGCGTGCAGACGATCTACGGCGGCACCACCGAGATCCAGAAGGAGATCATCGGCCGCTCCCTCGGCCTGTGACGCGGAGCGCGCAGGCGTCTGGGATGATCGCGGCCCCGAGGACAGCACGAAAGGTTCGATCGCGATGAAGAAGAAGGTGGAGCTGATCCCGCTCCCGGTCTCCGACGTGGACCGGGCCATC